>CAKSGG010000386.1 GCA_934454215.1 uncultured Clostridia bacterium | reverse complement strand
CAACGTAAATGTCGGTGAATGGTTGATTGAAAACGCCAGGATCGGTATGGCGTATTTTCGTACAGATGGTGCTGTCGGTCAGACAAATCTTCCCGGCGGTCTGAACACCTGGATGTGGTTTTCGTATGACGGAAACAGATATTTTGCACGTGCGTGGACGGCTGATAACGGAACTACGGAATTTGTTTTAAATAACGTAAACGGTGTGGGCGGCTGGAAGGAAATTTCGTACACACCCATAAAATCAACACCATTCAGCGGAACTACAAACGAATACGGTAATGTTGTGTTTACAGCAGTGGGTAATAAAATACCTGTGTTTGCTGAATGCTCACCGTACTGCGGCATTCCGCTACGCTTTAACGATAATTATTGGATTCACTGTATAGACCCGATAACTAACAGTAATTCAATAGTTGCTAATACGGTTGTTAACGGCACGGTATACTATGTTGAATTGTAAGGGTGGTGAAATTTATGATAGTTTACAAAAACAAACGATTTTTACAGATAGGGTTGTTTCCCGACACGGACTGGGTGGGTGATGCCGATTACGTTGTTCACGATGATTCGGAAGTGGCTGAAAAAATCAAGACACTGTACCCGAATTTCGATTTTGTGTTAGGTGATGACGGGAATATTGCCGATGTTACAGCGACTGAGCCTGTGCCTGTGGAAACTGTGCCTGAGCCGCCCACAAATGCTGAGCTTGCGGCGGCTATTGCAGAACTTGCGGGGGTGATAATGAATGGTTAGGATATACGTGTACTGCGTGAAGTGCGGGAAAATGGTCATTGATGATGTTCCGGAGAAGTGGCGTGAAGCCGTTAAAACCGCTTTAAATGATGATTAAAAACGAATAGGAGGCATTTTTTATGAACTGGAAGCAGAAGCTTGCAAGCCGCAAGTGGTGGGCGGCAGTCACAGGTGTTGTTGTATCAATAATGGTACTTATGAATGTGGACAGCGAACAGGCTGAACGCATCACAGCGCTTATCACCGCCGTATCTTCCGCTGTAGCCTACACTATTGCTGAGGGCTTTGTGGACGCTGCGGCTGTAGGAAAAAATGACGAAAGGGAGGACAATAACAATGAATGAATTGGAGATCAAAGAAGCCGTAAAGGCTTTTTCTTTTGGATTTTCTGAGGAACGTGTAGCCGAGGAGTGCGATATCTCCGTTGAACAGGCTCGGGAGATTCAAAGAAAACACTCGGCAGAAATTGAAAAAAGGAGGACATCGGGACGTGAATAAGGTTTCTTACAGGCTTATCGACCTGTCGAAATGGAATGGAAATGTCAATTTTGCTCTTGTGCGCAGTGCGGGAATTGACGGTGTAATTATCCGCACGGGCTTCGGGTCGGAAAATCCCCGACAGATAGACCGCCGTTTTAATGAGTATTATGCTGGAGCGAAGGCGGCAGGATTATATGTCGGAGCGTATCATTACAGCTACGCAAAGGACGCTGCAGGGGCTCTCAGCGAGGCTGAATTTATGCTCAAAATTCTTAAAGGCAAATCCTTTGAATTGCCGATCTACGGCGATTTTGAAGAGCAGGGTAAGCTGTCAAAGACCATTTGCGCAGAGATAGTCAAGGCGTTCTGCAACAGGCTGGAGATGTCGGGTGCTTGGGCGGGAATCTACAGTTATGATACATTTTTCCGTGATAAAATGAGTGCCGACATTCCCAAGAGATATACAGTATGGTCTGCAAGGGTCGAAAACATTTTCCCGAAGTGTGTTTCTGCTGATTATCTCGGCATATGGCAGAACTCGTGGAAGGGAAAAATCAGCGGTATTTCTGGTGATGTTGACCTTGACTATTGCTTTAAGGATTTTCCTGCACTTATCAAACGCACTGGGCTGAACCGCTTCTGATACATAATCTTTTTTATGTGTATAGTTCACTTTCGTTAATTTTCACTTAACATTTACAATTTTTATAGCAATATTAAAATCCCCGTTAAATTGTCTTTTACAGACTTTTTAACGGGGATTTTTTGCGTTTTGCGTGGCAGTTTTTTGCGTTTTGCGTGGCAAGCTACATGAACAAGGAAGAGAGAACACCTTCAAAGGCAAAACAAGGATTTATCCTTGAAAGCGTAGCGAAAGGCAAGGATTCGTTAATGTCCTTCATTTATTCCGTGGCTGTTGATGAGCTTCGCAAAAGCGGTCGGGAAAATCAGATCACCGATACAAATGTTGTATATGGTATTGCAGAAGAATATGCAAACACGGGATTTGAGATAATCAAGCAGATGATTCCGGATTTCGGCAAATATGACGAAGAAGAATTTGAGTTTGCGTTGATTGAGATGATGGACGAGCTAATCAGCTGACATCATCTTAGAGGGGGTGCAGGGGGAAAGCCTGCCCCTCGGAGAGCGCCGGTACTTATGATATAGCTGCTTGCGGCGGTGATGAC
>CAKSGG010000385.1 GCA_934454215.1 uncultured Clostridia bacterium | reverse complement strand
TCACCGAGGATATAGGCGACCGCAGCACTGTGTTCTATAACCCATTCAGAAAAAAGTGGGTATATAGTATTCGTACGGGGTGGAAAGGCAGAACGCGTAATTATCGCGAGTGTGACAATTATTTGAATGGAGCAAAATGGTCAGAAAGTGAATATTCTGAGTGGCTGTGTAGTGACAGTCTTGATGCGCCTAATCCATATATAGGAATGCAACCGCAGCTTTACAATGTTGACTGCGTGGGTTATGAAAGCATAATGCTCGGCATGTTTCAGATTTTTTACGGACCCGAAAATGATGTGAGCGAGGCAAACGGCGTACCTAAAATTACAGAGCTTATGCCGATGTACAGCCGTGACGGCTATCACTTTTCCCGCCCGTGCCGCGATAGCATTATAAATGCGTCGATGTATGATGGGGCATGGGACAGAGGCTATATACAGTCTGTCGGTGGCGTTCTTATAATTCACGGAGATGAGCTTTGGATATATTATACCGGTTTTGCAGGAGATAAAAATTACAAGGGAATTTCATGGTTCATAAATGGTATGTACAGAAACGGTGCGACGGGCATTGCAACGCTGCGGCGCGACGGCTTTGTTTCAATGAACGGAAACGGTACACTAATAACAAGGCAAATGACATTTGAAGGTAAGGAATCATTTTTCATAAATGCGATTGGCGAGATTTCGGTTGAAATTTTGTCTGAAGACGGAAATGTCCTTGCAAAATCAAATAAATTTAATGGAGATAGCACAAAGGAGTTTTTATCGTTTGAGAATTTTGATATTAAATCACTTAATAATAAGGTTTTCAGGCTGAAATTCAGCGTTTCAGGCAAATTGTTTTCATTTGGATTTGCTGACAAAAACGATAATACCGGCGGTGCCGATGCTGCGGGCGAGGTTAATTCGTAGACAGATTGAAAATATACCAAACAGAGGATAACAGCAATGATAAAAAGGTATATAGAAGCATATGATTTTGAAAATGTGAGTTTTAAAGATAATCCGATTTCGGTTACCTTGACGGCAGATTTGTAATAAGGCTCGGACAGCGCGAGCCGCCATGTGGCTCGGCGAAAGCTTTAAATATCGGGGGCAGTGTGAAAACCATGCAGCGGATTTTACGTCCGGAAGACAAAGCAAGGTTGAGCAGCTATGAGGAGGGTGAAGGCTATTTTCAAAAGACGGACGAAAACGGCTGCGCGCCGAAAGGCAGCAGAGCATCGACAGAGGGGAGGCCTTTTTGAATCTGACAAGGTTTACCGGACTTTTTGAATAAAGGAATTGAATGGTTATGTATAGAAAATATTACAGCTACAGCGATATGCCCGAGTCGGTCAAAAAAATCTTTACAAATAATAGGCTTGGGTATATAATATTAAATGAATAAGAGGGAGTAGTCGATGGAACATCCGCGACAACGGTGTTGATATCATAAGCGTTTTTGCGGTGCGAATCAAAACTGAATAAAATCTTAAATGCAATGAATAAGGGCAGTGTAAAGTAGCATATGAAAAACAAAGTATGCGAAAATATACTGTCACCCTTGACAGCTTAGGGAAAACAATGCTTAAAATACAGTACCGACGGTGAGAAACTCAAGAATGAATTGAATTTTTACCGTCAGCAAAAACAGTGTAGCATTGTTTTACCACACTGCAAAGGGCAAGCAAAATCAAAGATTTTGTGATTGCATTTGCCTCAGGTTCAAAATCTAAGAACAAATCATGCATTAGCTTGTTGTGATTGAATATGTGCAACGGTTTTCTGACCGAGATAAATAAGCAACTGAATTCATCTGAAACCGCATCATCATTGGTTAATTCGATTACTTGAGCAATATTAAATTTAAGAGGGTTATCCTTGTTTAAGGCAAACTGCTGAGCAGCTAATGGATAAGCCGGATATCAGTCAGCGATAAACTTAAAAGCTTTTGGGAGCTTTACAATATTCTTAAAAGCCATACGCATAGCTAAAATGCAAGGTTCGATGCCGAGGTTATCGGAAACTCTGTAAACGATAATCGATAATTGAGCGGGAAACAGCGTCCATAATGAGCCGGAGATAGCATTTAATAGTTTTGACTTTTTTGTAAGTTTCATCAGCGACAAATGTGCCGGATTTGGGATAATTAAAGTTATCCGCAAAAGGCTTGACAAGCAATGCGGCGGTTTTGGCATAGCTTGCAACCATGGTATGAGATATACGGATATTGTGAATATCACGCAAAGCCTGAGCGGTTTTTCTTAAAGATAGACCGAGATTGTCATGACATGTAAGACACAAACCCGTAATATGAGCACTTTGTTTTCTAAACCGCAGAGAAGACACATGCTTGGAAAATGAACTAATGTCCATTTTAAAAAAGTAAATGTTGAATTCTATGTATAGGTAATGGAGCTTGTTTGTAGTGTTAGCAACTCAA
>CAKSGG010000384.1 GCA_934454215.1 uncultured Clostridia bacterium | reverse complement strand
CAAGAGGAACACCGTTCTTCTGTCGAGCCGACAGATAGTCGCTTGGCTTCGGCATATCCGAGCCGTTCAGAACAGCACCCTCCGGCAGGTCGACTGCTTCAAGTTCCGCAGTGTCGAGCGCAGGTATGTCGTTGCTTATGATTTTCACCGGAAGTCCTTTCTGCTTTTTCTCTGCGGCAGGAGCGGGTTTATCTCCGGCGCGTACCCGTCTGCCGCCTCTGTTTGTGCCGTCCTTAGCCATGATTTTCACCTCCGCAGGACAAGAAAAAAGGACGGTTCGCGCCGTCCGAAAATATATTCATGGTTTAATACCCCGTTTGAACCCCGGTTTTTGCGCACGAAGCCCCGGGCCGCTGTCCAAGGTATTCGTTGTAGAGATTTTGACCGCCCCAGGGCGGTAGTAAAATTTCGGTTTACCAATTGACATTTTTACAAATAGTGAGTATAATATAAATAACAGGACTCCCCGCACCTCTCAACGATGTGCCCCAGGGGAGACATTTTTTTATTAGGGAGATTTTATATGAGCGAGGTTAAACAGCACCTTACATATTAAGAGCAGATTGAGAAACTGAGAAGCAGAGGATGTATTATCAACAATGATACATTCGAGGAATATAAAGATGACATTGAACTTTATCATCTTGCTTTTCCTGCCGACTGGGCGGATAAATTGGTGAAGGTATAAAATTTGCAGTTTACCGATCGCCAAGGTCGTGATGTATTTTCGTATGACACGACTGGCACAGTGACATCAGATTGCTGAAATCGTTTGTACCGCCACGGGACACAGGCACGATGTGGTGTACCTCCTCCACGGGAGTAAGCCGACCATCTTTCAAGCACATCTCGCACAGTGGGTGAGCCGAAACGTACCGCCTGCGTATCTCCCGCCACGCTCTGCCGTATTTCTTGTTGCCGTCAGCGGAGCGGACGAACTTGTTGTAGCGGTGGTTCATAAGGCTTGCGTGTTCCTCGCAGTACTGTCCATCACATCTGTTGGGACAGCCGGGGTAGGAACACGGCCGCTGCGGTCGTCTGGGCATGGGGTCATCTCCTTGGGTAGAGAAAAAGCCCTGCGAGTTATAAAACCCACAAGGCTCTCTGTATATTTTTCTAAGTATATCATACCACAACAGGTAGGCTGTGTCAACGGTGAACAGAGGTGAACTGCTGTGCACTAGGGTGTCCAATTTTCAGAAAAACTCTGAACTGCGCTGTCGTGAAGTTTTATAACCCACCTTTTTGAATACCCCATTTTTGTACTAATCTCTTTCCATGAAAGAAACATCAGATACTTGTACCGAAGAACAGTACGCTCGTTTGTGCTTTCCAATTCATCAATAGCGCTGCTGATAGCATATTTTATTTCGGACAGCTTGCACTTGTCGTTCTGGATTTCTTTTTCAAGTTCTAAAGCCTTGTCTGTGTACCTCACAAAAGGTGGGTCGGGGTTTCTGGTACCCGAAAGCCGCTCTCCAAAACCGCAGCCGGATATTCCACCCGCCAAATCACGCAGGCTTTCCAGTTCGATTTCCTTGTAGTGTATCTGGCGGTTCATTTCAGATGCGGTTGTCAGAAATTCCTTTGCAGTCATGCTGACACCTCTTTCAGCTTTGCGAGAAGAACATCGCCGTTGAGATTGGTGAGTATGGAGAAAAAGTCTGAATGAAAGAAACGTTCGATACTCTTTTTCTCACGCAGTGCCACTCTGTCATTAGAGTTCAGGGAAAGTTGGTTTATTGCGGAACGGTAATCTTTTGATGCCTGCGCAATTATTGCATTTGCCAATTCTACATATCCATTCATTTGTGTACCTCCAAATCTGCTTTCACAGCGGCGATCAGTGCCGCCTGCGTTGTGTCCTTTGCTTTCAAGGTCTTCATGATCTGCTCGTCAATCGTGCCTTTTGCAATTATGTGCTGAATAACCACCGTGTCGGCAGTTTGACCCTGCCGCCAGAGTCTTGCGTTCGTCTGCTGATACAATTCAAGGCTCCATGTAAGCCCGAACCACACCAGAGTCGAACCGCCGCTCTGTAAGTTCAATCCGTGACCTGCGCTTGCCGGGTGAATAAGCGCAACTGGGATTTTTCCGCTGTTCCAGTCGGAAATATCTCGGCTAGACTTGATTTCACGGATTTCAAAGCGTTTTCGGATACGCTCCAAATCGTGCTTGAACCAGTAAGCCACAAGCAGCGGTCTGCCGTTCATGCTTTCGATTATATCCTCCAATGCGTCCAGCTTTCGGTCGTGTATCTCAATTACGCTCTCATCATTGGAATACACCGCTCCGTTAGCCATCTGCGACAGCTTATTTGAGAGAGAAGCGGCATTTGCGGCGGTGACCTCGTTATCTTCGGTGGAGAGAACGAGGTCTTTTTTCAGACGGTCGTATTTCTCACGTTCCTTGTCGGAAAACTGAACCGTGTATTC
>CAKSGG010000383.1 GCA_934454215.1 uncultured Clostridia bacterium | reverse complement strand
TTTTGGCCGCCCAATCTATGTATGCCGTCTTTTGGTACAGCTCTTGTTTCATGCCTTTGAGCTGCTCTTCGGCGCGGGCGTCAGCTTCAGCGTCTATGTAGTTTTCAAGTGCAGTTTGCCCATACGTGAAACCCTTATACCCCGCATAGGCGAGTATCAGGACGATTAAAATTATTGAAATTGCTTTCCAAGAAATCAACGGCCTGTCTTTTTCTTCCATCCCAGATTCCTCCCGAATATTTAAGAATTTATTGGTGCGTTTCTAACCATTTTTCGCGTCTTGCATCGTATCCGGAATACAACGCGTCAATTGCATCATAGTCCTCTTTGTACCACAAATAATCCTCATATTCCTCGCGTTCGTCATAGCCGCAGGCCTCGGCAAACCAATCCCACCACATATTGTATTCTTCCACAATTTCATCGGTGATGTAGACTATCGGTCTGCCTTCGTCGTCGGAATACTCAGATTCGACAAACCACAAGCCGAAACTCATGTAGTCATATATTAACTCTCTCGCACTATTCTCGTTGTGGTTGCAGTAATAAACCGGGACAGATTTTTGTAACTTGACCGATTTTAACTCTTGGTCAAGACTCGCGTAGTCTTTCCTAAGTTGTTCGTTTACGCCGTGCAAGTATTCTATAACTGCCTCCGATTTATCCGTAACCTCTTTGTAGGCGACTTCTTCCCGTTCTTTGAGATCGGCAATTTCTTCATTTTTATCTTGAATTTCTGATAGCAGTTCATTGTTCTGTGACTTGAGGCCTTCGTTGTCGCCAATCACACACAACAGTGCTGTCGCGAGCACAACCCAAATCGCGACAGTGAATGCTTTGCCTTTTTGACTTTTGTTTTCAGAAGATTTGCTCTCCATGTTCTGCCCCTCCTATAAATTTGCACAGTTTTAGAACTGTGCTTTTGTTTATTCTTCTAAATCGTGAGAAATCGCGATTTAGAACTTGAAATGCACACATTTGTGAGATATAATCTAATCGTCCTCGGTGGTCGGGAGAAACGGCTACCGAGAATTACAGCAGAAAGGAGGCTTCCAATGGATAGAGAAAGTATCTTGCGCATGGCAAAGGACGCCATTGAAGAAAAAGTCGACTATGAGGTAGGCCGCGTGATTGACAACATTACTGACCCAAACGTGAAAGCTACCGGGAAAAGAAAAATTGTTGTAACGCTTGAGTTTGTCCCCGACGACGAGCGAACGCGAATCCGTCTTAACGCCTCTGTAAAAACGACGCTATGTGCAATCAACCCGGCAACTACTCAATTGCTTATCACATCCGGTGAACAGGGCGAAATGGTTGTTGCCGAAATGGTTCCGCAAATTCCCGGTCAAATCAATATGGACGGCGGCGAGCAGTCCAAGCCCAAAATTCTCAAGCTTGTAGCCCAAGACTAAAGGAGGAAAAACATGATAGAAAAAGCTCTTCGCTATCTTGTCGGCCTGAAAGACAACAAAACTTACGTGATAGACGGTATCACATACTCCGACAATGATCTTGTGCGAGTAACGGAGCGCAAGCGTTACCCCGAACGCAAAACTGTCAACAGCCTTGACGCCATCGCAAAACTCATTTCTGCCGAATATGCGACTATCGGCGAACAGGCGGGGGAAGCAATTCCGTTGTTTATCCGTGTAATCGACCCCAAGACGGTTGAAGTTTTCACCCGACCGGATCAGTTCCAGAAGCGCACGTATGCGTATCAGGCTGAGTGTGTCGACGCGGACTTCCGTGAAGGCTGGCGAGATCAGCAGGCCGCAATTATCGAAATTAAAAGCCGCTTCATTCCGACCGAAGATTCGGAGTACCTTCTCAGCCTCATATCGCGGATGAAGAAAGAGGAGGGTGTACGAAGCGACGACAACGGTGTGAGCCAGACCATCACCGCAAAATCTGGTGTCAGTTTGGTAGCGGTTGAAGGCGTAAAGCCGCGCTTGACCTTGAGGCCGTTCAGAACGTTCCGCGAGGTTGAGCAGCCCGATAGTGAGTTTATTCTCCGCCTTGATGATAACGGCAGAGTCGGTCTGTTTGAAGCTGACGGTGGCATTTGGCGCATGGAAGCGAAAGACAACATCGCGGCTTACTTCGAGACTCGTTTGCACGACATGGTCGCTGACGGTCGCCTCGTTGTAATGATATGACATCCCCGCCCCGGCGAACCGGGGCAAGCATGAGCCGTGGGATGTGCTATTTGATTGGTGGCACTCTCAAATTATCACATCTCAGCTCATGTGTCAATAATAAATCTCACAATTATGAGGAAGGAGGAGCATGAGCAACAGAACCGCTAAGACAGGATCAGCCGTTTCCACCCGGCAGGCGGCTGCATTCAAGGCAAAACGTGAAGCCGCCGGGTATTCTCAAGAAGCCGTAGCCGCTACGTTCGGTATCTCGCATACGACTGTGTGCGGCTGGGAAA
>CAKSGG010000382.1 GCA_934454215.1 uncultured Clostridia bacterium | reverse complement strand
GTGTTTAACCTCTATATGCGGTTTTGCAAGCACTTCTTTATTTTTATAATTATATAAAGCTCCGAACACGTCAAAAACATTTCGTTCATGATCAAGCTCATCTCTGTCGTGATTATAACAGATTATGCTGCCGTACCCAAGTTCAAACAAAACGCCCCATTCCTGCATGTTCAGTTCTTCCGTTTCGGCCCAACTTGAAACGCTTATTCCCTTTGCCCCATATTTAAACCGCTGCTTGTAATTATTCATTGTAGAGGCAAGCGCATTGCCTATAATCATATCTTTGCCTTCACGGTAAAACACATTGTCTGCTATATCGGGATCGCAGGCATAATACCAGTTGCAATACATAATATCAGCCGGAAGCCGCTTGCTGCATCCTCCCATTTCCAAAATCTTTTGATGAAACCCCTCTTTTTTGACCCAATCAGGAGCGTTATACCAGTATCTGTCGTACAAGGGGTAATCCACACCCATAATATTTAAGGTTTTTGGTTCGGATTTTGTTGGTATCGAATACACATCCTTATACGCTGCTCCGTGACACTCTCCCTCTTTATCTGTAATACGGTGCATTTTATCTGACCACATATATGTTTTTATGCCTTTTGATTTCAGATAATTATAACTTTGCATAACGTTATCCGTGTATAAATCCACAGGGCTTTTCCCCTTACACTTTTCACACACACACATTACCCACCATTCATCGTGCCCTATATGTAAAGACTTACACCCGAGTACATCAATGACTTCGTCATAAAGTTCAAATACAATTTTATTTAATTTTGGATTTGACGGACACGCTGTAGATGCATATGGCTCATCCAAACACTCCCGAAGTTCCGGGTGCGACACACATAGATACTCACTGTGCGAAAGCGACGGAACCTCCGGTATAATTTCTACAAATCTTTCCCTGCAATAATCCGCTATCTCCTTTATTTCCCGCTGTGAATATACATCTCCTCCTGCATTATAGGTGTGTACGGAATTTTTAGTGCGGTAATACCCTCTTTTTACAAGGTTGTACTTTTCTATATCTTCATTTACAGAAGCGCAATATTTGAGCCATCCTTCGTTAATTTCAGGATGATTTTTAAATTCCATCGCACCACCGATTTCAAGTAAAATGCTGTTGTAGCCGAGATGAACCAGCATATCTATTAAATTAAAAAAATATTCTTTTTTATCCTTTGGCGGTAGGAACATCCTTAACGAGCGATGCGGTACACACGGATAGCTCCACCAAATACCCTTTTGAATTTTACCGCCTATATATTTATCTTTTATTGCACACGCCGCAAATAGCTTTGCCCTGTCGCTGTCGGCATATACGAAAACCTTATCGGAAACTTCCACAATATATCCCTCTGCGTTTTCAACATAGCTTTTTTTCAGCTTGTCTGTTACAAGCTTTCTTGCATGTTCATCGATAGGCTTAAATAAAACAACCGTGTCTCCGCCTTTAAGCGTATGTATTATTTTTTTTGTTATTCCTTGTGCACCGCGGCTCTCGCCCGAAAGGGAAACGCAGCCATCCTCTGTAATTTCATAACTGTCCGTCAGCATTTTGACTCTCCTTAATTAAAATCATTTTTGTTTATCACGCCGTAATTGGCGTAAAAATCTCCACCGCTTTGAGCCTTCTTTTTTATATGTTCCTCAAATGCAGAGGCACACACTGCCGCAGCTATATTTTCGCGTGTCGTGTTATTTTTAAAAACAAATCTGAGTACGTCATCCGACCGCACCCTTTTGACAACTTCAAACATATTTTGAAAATTTAATATATTGCTTTCCGGCTTCAAAATCTCTTTTAAATTTTCATCTAAAAGCCAGCTGTGCGTCATATAATAGTTATAACCGAATTCCGGGAAATATTTTTTAAAAAAAACATTTGCCTTTTTGAACGATGCTGTACAGTCTTCTCTTTTTAGCGGTTTTCCTGCGGGAATATGCACATCTATAATGTTATCGTTTTTTTTAATTTGTCTCGATAAAACATCAAACTTTGCCCGTGAGAAGCAATATTGAAGTCTGCCCAGCCTAAAAAGTTTCATTTTCATATGATCAGTGAGCCACGAAATTTCACCCAAATACAGTTCTCCCTTAAGTTCACTCCAAACATTTGTCCATCTTACAATATCCGAAAGCGTGTCTAAAAGTATCTTTTTCGAAATACCCTTGCTCTCATAGCGCTTTTTAAGTTCTTCGCAAAAGTAAAGGTAATACAAAAGATTTTTCTTTCCGTCCGTTTCTTTTAAATCATAATTTTCAATTGAAATATCTCCCCGAATATCTGAGTTTTCCAAAGCCGAGTAAAATTCCCTGTCATATTTTTTCGGAAAGTTAAGTTCATTGTACCAGAATTTAATTATTGTTTTGTTATTCATAAAGCATTCCTCTTTTAAAATACAAAGCGCATAGTCCACGCC
>CAKSGG010000381.1 GCA_934454215.1 uncultured Clostridia bacterium | reverse complement strand
TCGCTGGTGTGGAGCGTTGTCTTTGGCCTGCTGGGCGCCATTCCGATAATCGGCGTTCTTGCTTCTATTGCGTTCTTGGTGCTTTTGCCCTGCTTGGTTCTAAGCCAGGTGCGTCTTGCCCTGTTCGGCTCGCTGGGCAGCGCGTTTGAGTTGTCGAAGGTGTGGGACGTGTACAAGCCCAACCTGGGAACGACGCTTGTCATTGCGTGGGCGCCGCAGCTTCTTGCCCTTGTAGCGATTGTGGTCATTGGGTTCATTATGTCGCTCTTCGGCGGCGTGAGCATTCTTTCGTTTGCTTATGGCGATGGCGGTCTAGCTGCAGGTGTGGGCGCATTCAGCATTGTCATTATGATTATTGGCGGCATTTTGATCGCGTTTGTGGAAACGGCTGCCACGTTGATTATGTATCGCGCGTTCGGTTATTTCGTTGCGGAAACTGCTCCGCAATGGGCGCGCGATGGTTTGATTGCCAACCCGCAGGCACGCGTGTAATCAGGGGTTTTATTGCTGCTGCTTGATTGTTCGCTTGATTAGGTGACAAGGGGGTCGCTGTCCGCGTTTTTGCTTCGAGTGCTTGCAGAAGGTTTCGACTGCAGCGTTTTGGCCACGAAGGAAAACGTATGACGGTGGCTCCTTTTCTACAGGACGAAGGGGCGCGGCGGAGGACTCCCGACTACCCGTGAAGAGTGTGAAGCAAAAGTAACGGGACAAAGACGGTTTTGTGTCGTTTCTTGTGCTTTCAGCTGTTTTTAATGATTCGGCGGTAATGTTTGCCCAAACGAACAGGAGGAAAGTATGTCTGAATTTTCAAACGATGACGATAAAACGTACTACCCACGTTACGACTCTCAGACCGGCGAGCCGTTGCGTCCGCACGTAGCGTCTGCCTCGCAAGTGGGTGCGCAGGCCGAACCACAAGCGCAGACCGCTTCGTCGGCTACTTCGCAAGCGCAAACTGCATCTGCTTACACGGCTCCTTCTTACGCGACGCCTGCTTATACGGCGGCGCCGGCAACAAAGGCGCCTTCCGCGAAAAGCAGCAGCCTGAAGACGTTCCTTATGGGATTCTTGGGCGCTGCGGTGGCGTGCATTTTGGCTGGTGGCGTGCTGTTTGGCGCGCTTTCGGCAGATACGGATTCCAGCAGCGGATCTTCCGGATCGGTGAGCTTGGGTTCGAATGATTCGACCTCGATCACGGTGAAGGGCGAAGATGCGAATCTGGCGGAAGTCATTGCCGAGAAAACCACGCCTTCTGTATGCTGCATTTACGTGTATTCCAAGCAGAGCGGTTATTCCCTGTACGGCTTTGGTAATTCGAGCTCCGATGAGCTTTCTCAGTCCTCGCTGGGAAGCGGCGTTATCTTGAGCGCCGATGGTTACGTTCTCACGAATTACCATGTGATCGAAGGCGCCGATGCGTTGAAGGTTTCCGCGAATGGCACGGAATACGATGCGACGATTGTGGGTACCGATGAAAGCTCTGACCTGGCTGTTATCAAGCTCACGGGTGCATCGGGTCTGACGCCTATCTCGATTGGCGATTCCGATAACCTGACCACGGGTGAATGGGTTATGACCATTGGCAGCCCCTTTGGCCTGGAGTCTTCGGTGGCAACGGGTATTGTTTCTGCAACAAGCCGTTCGCAAATCATGAGCTCCGAGAATTCGAGCAGCTCGGGCACGTCGATTTATGTGAACCTGATTCAGACCGATGCCGCCATTAACCCGGGCAACTCCGGTGGCGCGCTGGTGGATTCGCAAGGCAAGCTTATTGGCATAAACACCCTGATTACCAGCTATTCCGGCAACTACTCCGGCGTTGGTTTCGCGATTCCGGTGAATTACGCCATGGAGATTGCGAACACGATTATCGAGGGCAAAACGCCATCCCACGCGCAACTGGGTGTGACGCTGGTTTCGGTAACGTCTTCGCTGGCGCAGCGTTACAAGCTCCCTGCTTCTTCGGGTGCTTACATTTCTTCGGTGATTTCCGATTCCAGCGCAGACAAAGCGGGGTTGGAAGTGGGCGACATCATTACGAAGGTGGACGACACCACGGTGACCTCTGCAAGCGACCTGATGATTGCCGTGCGTTTGAAGAGCCCAGGCGATACGATTACGGTTACGTACAATCGCGATGGCAAAGAGAAGACTGCAACGGTTGAGCTGGGTTCCGATGCCACCGAGAGCAGCACTTCAAGCTCGCTTCTGCACAGGGGGTCAACTTCCGAAGCGTAAGCGGGCGTGCGAGCGTTGCAGGTGTGCGTGCGCGGATGCGTAGGCGCGTGGGCGCGCGAATGGTGCCGTGTGAAACATTGCTTCTTGGTAAGGCGTACAACGCGCCCGCAAGTACGAAAAACATACAAGGGCTTTGGAAAAAGCAAGAAAAGGCTGAGTGTTCCGCTTGGCCTTTTCTGTTTTCGGGTACACTGTAAGGA
>CAKSGG010000380.1 GCA_934454215.1 uncultured Clostridia bacterium | reverse complement strand
GTTTTCAGCGATTAGTTTCTCAAAATCAAGTTCCTTTTGCTTGTCTGCAACATCTTCACCCGGATTTTCAAGAAGTGCTTTGTTAAACGGTTTTATAATCTCGTTATATTTTTCCGAGTAGCAACAAGCCACAAAATCCATAAATATGTAGAGATTTTCTATACAAAGCTTTGCCTGATCAACCGTGATTTTATTGCCCGAATGTGCCGCATCATTTCCGCATTTTCTGATGTAGTTCATTCTGAAAAGAATGTCGTTGCCGGCGAGATCGCGAAAGTCCTCGGAATTTATAAGCGACACAAGCGTTGTCTCATAGGGCATTTCCAAATCCTTATCAACCGAATACATCCACTTGACCGCAAATTCCATCGCCCTGCGGCAGTTTAAAACAGACGCAGCTACATCAATATTTAAAATTTTTTCAGCAGAAATAGCCACATCACTGAATGCGGCAAATTTCGGCTCGGCTTTTAAGAAATCAAAATTTGTCATTTGTGTTCACCTCACTTATGTGACTTACCGCCTTTGTTAAAGTTTTGGGCTTTCTCGGCAACTTCAAGTAATTTGAGTAATCCATCGGGGTTTTCAAGTACCTTCAACAGCATTTGATTATTAAAATCTGCTTGAGGTTCTACTTGCGAAGATTCAGTTTGTTCTTGCCGGCTCTTAATTTGCGCTAAATTTGCATCAATTTGTACTCTTCGTAAAATAGCCTCATCGCGTTTCATATCAGAGAGACCTTCAGGATAATAATATTGTTTAATATCATCCCAGCGAATTTCTTTATAGCCTATATCTTCAGCAATGACTTCTAATAGTCTTAAATGTTTATCAATAATGTTCTGATTCTTTGTGTCAGACTCCGGAGCGTTAGTGGCATCGTTAAAATCCTTCCATGCTTTTCTAACCTTATCCGATTTATAAAATACCACATCAATCATGTTTAATGCTTCTACGCTCTCTTCAGCGGATATTTCATATCTTTTTGACATCAGTATTGTAAAAATATTATTTTTATCAATCTTTTTTTGGTGCTTTGCTTGCCACCAAATAGTCACTAAAGTAGCAACCAAACCAGAGCATAAAGCTGTTATGATAACTAACAAAGTATTTTCCACTGTGCATCTCTCCTTTACCTAAAATATTTTTGCATTAGTGCTTTTTTTAGTAATTCTAACTTTTCAAGACCTTGCTTAATTTCCGATTTTGATTTGTCGACCTGTTCGACGAAAGCTGCAAATTGATTCTGTAGTTCGATTGGCGGGATTGGAACAGTCAGATTTAGAATATCCTTATTGGAAATATTCGCCTGTCGAACACCTCTACTAATACCAGTTAATTTCTTTTTTATCGGCTCAAATTTCAACAACATAGACAAGTAATACTTATTTAATGTATCGCATAATTCCAGTTTGGCATTCCGCTGATTTAAATAATATACATCATAGTCATTTCCAAGAATACAAACATTACCATAATCATCTTTTCCAACTGTTCCAGTAAGCGACATAACCAAATCACCAGGATACATTTTGTATCTACTTAGTGTATCATCATCTTCCCAATAAACTAAATTAACAGGCTTAAATGTACCGGAATTGATATTTCCAATTTTCAAAACAGGAATACCACCTTTAGAAAACTGGTCACTCTTAAATGCGTAACCACCAATTACGCTTAAGTGTTCCGACAAAGGTTGTTCTTTCCAGAAAAATGTATTTTCTTCCGGATCTCCAAACATCTCGATAAATCGGGATTTGACAAGCTCGTCCAATTTTTCAAGTTGTTTTTTTCGTTTATCAATTAAATCGGCAATCTTATCCAACATTTTTACTATTATGTTTTGTATTTTAGCATCATATATCGGAATATCAATCTCCTTCAACCATTTATAATGCCTATTATATCCAGTATCGGGGATTTTAGCATTCAACAAAACATAGTATAAATACCTGCAATTTAAGTAATCATTTTTAACTTTAAGGAGTTTCACACCGTCAGCGCCAAAAAAACATGGTCTATCAACATATTTTATTACCCTTGTATGATCTCCGAATACAATAACAGGAGTGCCTGTAAAAAGCCCATCTTCTCGGTTTGTAAATCCCGCAATGTCATTTTGACTTTGATCAATAATTTGATATTTTCCACAAGCCAAATATTGACTAGTTTGTATCTTTGTTCCTTGTCTTGTAATATCCTCAAAAACATCTGAAAACTTCAGTTTTTTCACTCACATCACCCCCAATCTATTTTGTACCCTTCAAATATTTTTCCGTTTCTTTGTCGAAATCCGATTCAATTTTTTGGGTTTTATTGAAAATATCATATTCCGCAAAGGCTTTTTCCTCTGCTGTTTTACGCGAAATTTTCCCCTTATCGGGCAAAATCTTATAGCGGCGGAAAGCCAAAAATTCATTTATACTGTCCGCAAATTCCTGCATAGTAAA
>CAKSGG010000379.1 GCA_934454215.1 uncultured Clostridia bacterium | reverse complement strand
GTCTTATTGCCGTCGGCGAAAGAGCAAGAGTGTAGCCGTCTGCATTGGCGGCAAGATATAAGTATAATAATAGTGCGTGTGCGCCTAAATCACGCGCCGCATATTGCCAATTTTCGTTTTTTATTCCGAGAAAATCAGACGCGGCGCGTTCTCTGTGGATTTTGACAACACGCTGATTTGCTACTGTTTTCGGCATAGCCGCTCCTTTCTTTTGTTAGGTCGGGGCAGCGGCAATTAAATTTTACGCTTTCCGCTCCGACTGTGTTTTTATTGTCCTAATCTGTTAATCATATCTTCTAATTTTGCAATAACTTTTGTTTCAAGTGAAATGTCAATCTATGACATTATTTCGTTGACAATTTCTTTTTTAAAGTTTTCTCGTTCCATTTTTTCGTATGTTTCTTTTCTGATTTTCTCACGTTGATAATTATAGCGGGTTTGCAAGTCGTTCGGCAAATGAGCCATTTCATTATATTGTTCAATCAAACTCTAATGCAATAGTAGCACCTCCTTTTTTCAAATTTTCTGAAAGTATTATTTTTAACTTTCTATATATATTATACAATAATTTTTTAAAAAAATCAAAAAAGAGCGTTTGTTTGCAAGCCGCCCGTGGGCGGTATTTCGGGAATTTTTTATTTTTCAAGTCCATAGACGAAAAGGTGAGGCGCGTGTTCTTTTCAAGTTGCTTTTGAATTTTGCCGTTATCGTCTGAAATTTATGCAATTTCAATGAAATTCGCCTGATTACAATGAGATTTGAAAAATACACTTAAAATTCGCTGTATTTTTAATGATTATGATAAAAATAAAAAAATTTCAACTTTTTTCGCCAAAATACTTGACAATATATATATATATAATGGTATGTAGAATTTTTTCGATTTTGTGAAAATTCTACATTTTTTATTTTTAGGAGGTGCTTTCTTAAATGAGAGTAACTATTGATTTGGAGAAAGAAATTGTAATTATCCCCGACAATTTTTTTGTAAAAATTAAGGCGGATAATGAAAGGCTTGAAAAGTTCGGTGCAACGGCAGTATCGGGTATAGACAGAATTAAAAACGCTTTTGAAAAGGCAATGAATGATACCGACAACCGTTTAATAACACAAAGCAATGCAAAAACTACACGCGCAAAGAAAACCATAACCCCAGAGGAAGCAAAGCAGATTTTGCAAGAAGCTGAAAAGGAAACAGGTAAAAAATAATGGCTACACGCACAACGGAAATTGAAAAAGAACTGATGTGGAAGCTCTATCAAAGGTATGGTGTTATTAAAACCGTTGCGGAAAAAGTCGGTCGCAGTACAAGCACAGTTTCACGTTATGTCAGAGAGTATGAGGCGGCTGTCCGCGCGGCTGGCAGTATTTTAAATCAAATGTAGAAAGGAATGAAGCTGCATGAAAAAAACAAAATATTATTGTATTGTGGGTGGCGGTGCGTTTGTCCTTTGTGGTATTTCATTGCTTATGAATGTAATTAAATATATTAACTACAATTTTTCGGCAACCGCTTTAATTGCAGTAGCAGCATATTTTATTATTGCGTTTGCAATGTTTACAAAAAGACGAGATATAACTTTACCGATATGTTTTTCTGTATTTGCTGTCATGAGTTTATTTGACTACAGGGGCAATATGTTTATCATGATTTGTGGTTTATTAAACCTTTTGGCATCGGCAGGTTTAGCAATTATTTGCTTTGGAGAGTTTACGGATTATGTAAAAGGTTTTTACAAACCTAATATTAAAAAATTATGGTATATTCCTGCTTTAATACTTTTTATAGTAAATTTTATAATACCTATATTAGCTTTAAAGTTTTTAGATAATGGTATGTATATTTCACAGAATAGAACTTTTGAAGTGCTTGGTTATTTCTGTGTTGGTATGTGGGCAGTTTATCCTAACGGTATAGTCCATAATGTTATAAGCGGTAAAAATGCAGAGATAGGTGTTGACGTTGATACAGAGCATATTATAAATTCAATTTATGAATGTTATTGCGAAAATGTAAAAAGAGGTCTAAAAGCACCAGCGACAGCTGTTTTTTGCAAATCGGACGAATTGCAAATAACAGAATTGGAAGGGGTATATACAGTTTCGGGGTGGGTTGATTCCCAAAACTCATATGGTGCTATGATTAGAACACCTTTCAAACTTAAAATGAAAAATGAAAACGGTAAAATTATTTGCATGACAAATGTAAATATATTAGGTTCAAAACAACTTGTGGTAAAATATCTTACATATGTGTTATTTGGAATAGTTATGGCGGCTATTCTTTTCGGTATCAGTTATTTCGTTATAAATGAAATATTTTAATTGTTAATAAACATCTGTGCGGAGCGGCAGACAAAACCGCTCCGATTCTTTTTGCTATTGTCTGTTTCAATAGGGTATACCCTAACGCAATAAAAAAACAGCGGTATTTTATATGTCATAAAAGCTGATTGACTAATT
>CAKSGG010000378.1 GCA_934454215.1 uncultured Clostridia bacterium | reverse complement strand
GTTATATATCAAGGCGACTTTAGAGTCGGAGCAAATAAAAATGCAGAAATTACATCAATTCCTGTAATGTATAGCGATAAAAAACTGTTCACATTTGAATGGAAAACAAATATTTCAAACGGCAGCAATCATTATATCTGTGGATATCCGGCGTTTGATTTTAAGAAGTATAAGTCGGAATGGCTGCCTGAGATAAAAAGACTGCAAAATAATATTTAATGGAGCAAGATTATGAAAAAACTTTACTTGATAGGAAACGCACACCTTGACCCGGTGTGGATGTGGCGGTGGCAGGAAGGCTTTGCAGAAATAAAAGCTACATTTAAAAGTGCACTCGACAGAATGAATGAATTTGAGGATTTCAAATTTACAAGTGCGTGTGCGTGCTACTATCAGTGGGTTGAAAAAAATGCACCGGATATGTTTGATGAGATATGCAAGCGTGTAAAAGAGGGGCGCTGGGAAATTGCCGGCGGCTGGTACATACAGCCCGACTGTAACATCCCGTCCGGTGAAAGCTTTGCAAGACAGGGGCTGTACAGCCAAAGGTATTTTCGTGAGAAATTCGGTAAAATTGCAAAAACCGGATATAATGTTGATTCTTTCGGTCATAACGGAAATCTGCCGCAGATACTAAAAAAAAGTGGAATGGACTATTATGTTTTTTCAAGACCGGGTACGCACGAAAAGGATTTGCCGGAGGATGTATTTTGGTGGGAAAGCCAGGATGGCAGCCGTGTTCTTGCATCACGTATTCCGTATGCATACTGCACTCGCGGAGATGATACAGAACATATAAACAAGGTTTATGACCTTGCGAATAAGCAGAATTTGGACAGACTGTGTTTTTACGGCGTAGGCAATCATGGCGGCGAGGCAACGGTTAAGGCACTTAATGACATACATAATATGCAGCAATTTAAAGACGGCGATTTGATATTTTCGACAACAACGGACTATTTTTCATATGTTTCAGAGAAAGAATTTCCTGTTGTACGTGATGAACTGCAATATCACGGACGCGGCTGCTACTCGGCATACACAAAAATCAAGCGTGACAACAGAAGATGCGAAACCTCAATTTTGACAGCGGAAAAAATGGCGTGTCTGACGCATTGTATGTTTTCGGACAAATATCCGATGCCTAAAATAAACAAGGCGTGGAAGGATATAATGTTTAATCAATTCCACGATATTCTCTGTGGATGCAGTATAAAATCGGCATATGAGGACGCAGCATATCTGCACGGAGAGGCAATGACAATTGCACAAGAGGTTACAAACTTTGCCTGCCAGCGACTGTCGTGGAGCATTGATACTCTCGGCGGCAGCAAATATGCAGCAACTAAAGGCGGCAAGAACTATACGCTTTGGATGCAGGACAGTATAGGAACACCGATGGTGCTGTTCAATCCGCTTTCTTGGGATATTACCGTGCCGGTGCAGCTCCGAACGGAAATAACCGGACTTTGCGACTCTGACAGAAACGATATACCGTATCAAACGATTCGTGCGGAACGCAGCAATAATAATGACCAAATGGATAGTGTTTTTATGGCGAAAATTCCGTCTACGGGATATTCGGTATACCATATGTTCTTAAACGGTGATAAAAAGGAATATGCAAATACGCTGACCGCAAACGATCATTTGCTTGAAAATGAGTATGTCAGAATTGAATTTAACGAAGTGACAGGTGCGATAAAACAAATATTTGATAAAGAAAATTATTGTAATATATGCATTGATTCGGCAATCGGAGTGCTGATGGACGAAACAAATGCAGATACATGGGGACACGATACAACCGAAAGAGAATTCTACCGCACATCAATTGAAAAATTTGATATCGAGGTCGGAAGATTTTCAAAGCCGGTGTTCAAGCTGCTGGAGAACGGTCCCGTCAGAGCAATGCTCGAGGTAACAACTGTTTTCGGAAAGTCGGAGCTTATACAAAAATTTTATCTGTATAGAGATGAGAAAAAAGTACGTGTACATGCAAGAGTAAATTTCTTTGAAAAGCATAAAATGCTGAAACTGCGTTTCGGAACAGACATAAAAAACACTAAAGCAGTATGTGAAATCCCGTACGGATTTAAAGAAATTTCGCAAAACGGTGGGGAAGAACCGTGCCACAGCTGGGTTGCAATGTGTAGAGATAGCAAAGGATTTGCAATAATCAATGATTCAAAGTATGGCTGCAGTGCGATGGGAAAATATTTGGATTTAACAATTGTAAGGGGTGCTATATTTGCCGATCACTGGGGTGACCGAGATGAAACCTGCGAATATATGGATCAAGGGACGCAGGATTTTGAATACGAAATAACCCCATATGAATCTGTTACGCAATGTACCCGCGACGGATATGAGCTTAATAATCCGCCTGTCGGTATTATGGAAACCTTTCACGAGGGAACATTGCCGGAAATGATGAGAAATTGCATCATATCAGAGGAAAATAT
>CAKSGG010000377.1 GCA_934454215.1 uncultured Clostridia bacterium | reverse complement strand
GCTGGAAACAATGCTGAGTAACATATCGGGCATTTTCAAAAACAACAGCGTATTTGTGGACACCGCAATATTTTTCGGTGTAGGCGGTTTTCAAATATGTGGTCCGTTGCTGCTTGCAATGTCAGGAAACAGTGAGCAGCTGATTTTAAAAAGTGCAATCGATTTTCCGTTTGCGGTTATGTTTGGTATATGTTACGGTAAAAAGGTCGGGCTGGCGGCGGTTCCGGTTGCTGTCGGACAGCTGATTGTCGCTGTACTGGCAATGATGTATAAAAATTTTCGAGCGTTCCAACAGAGGCGTATATCTTACCGATGACGGGGCGGAATTTGTAAAATATGCACTGCGTATAGTAGAACAAAATGATTTAATAATAAACAGATACAGAAATGAAAGTACGCCTACAAGACTTAATATTGTTACACAGCATTACGATTTTGTCGCAGATGTATTCAGCAAAATGCTAAACGCTATAGAAACCGATAAATATCGAGTTTTATTAAAAGAGACAAAAAACTATAACGTTATCAAAGATGTGGAAAGCGGGCTCTGCGACATAGGAATACTTGCAATAAAAAACAGCGATTATGAACAGATTTTTGCAGAATATAAAAGTGGAGTTTAACTTTATAAAAAAGCATTGCCGCATGTTTTTGTAAAAAAGGAGCACCCTCTCGCTTTGTACGGATACCTAAGCTATGAAGAACTGAAAAATTTTCCGTTTGTTTCATACGAGCAGGGAAAGCATGGTGATACCATTTTTGCTGAGGAAATTATGGAAGAGCCCGATGTCTCAAAGCATATTGAAATTGACGACAGAGCCAGCCTTATGAACGTGCTGCTTACAACAGAATGCTATACAATCGGCACGGGGATTATGCCATCCACATTAAATAGCGGAAAGATTATCGGTATACCGCTTAAAAGCGATATTTATTATAACATCGGATACATTTTAAATATTGACAGGCGATTATTGGGGTTGACAAAAAAGTTTATAAAAATGTTAAGTGAATCGGTAAAGACCGCAGTTTGATAAGGAAATATTGGTTTTGAATCCGTATTTTAAGTTTGTACTTTATAGATAGGCAGTCGTATATGTTAAGTTTTACGGCTGTCTATTTTATTGTCTAAATTTTATTTTGCGAATACAATAATGGTTCTTATAATGCTTTAAGTATATAGTTTCGGTAAATTGGGATATAACATTGAAAACGAACGATTGCTTTTTCTACCGAAGTTTACTATAATTATAGTATATAATTGTTTTTTTTAATTGAGGGAGAATGTCCATGCTGAAAAATATTAAATTTAAGCTTTTTTTAAGACTGTTGATGAGCTATATTCTTGTATTTTTAATTCCGTTCATAGCATTTTCAACAATAATTTCAAATTATGTGATCGGTAACTATAAAAGCGAAATACTGAACCTTAATTTAAAATCCGTAAACTACATAAGATATATGCTTGACGAGAGATTGTCTGAAATAGATACCGCAAAGATTCAAATTACAGGCGACGCGATGATAAAGGATTTTATGTCTAAGGAGTATATGCCTGAATACGAAAGGGCATATGCCGCAAGCGCCGTAGCAAAAAGAATGAAAAGCTATTATACATATAAAGATACGGTTGCGGGTCTGGAGCTTTATGTTCCGAACCTGAACTGCGTTGTGACAGGCTCTTCAACGTACAGCAAAAAAGAATATTACGAAACATTTTTAAAAACATCGGGTATTACATATAAAAAATGGTGTGCGGAGTTTGACGGCAGCGGAGAAAAAAATATAAAAACGTTTTCATCAACCGATTCCGACGGAAAACCCGTAATTTTGATAGTTCAGCCAATTTCAGTGTTTGACGCAAAAGACAGCTTCTTATTTACCGTTGTTGATGCAGGTGCCGTTTTGAATGCATACCATCGCATTGTTCCTGATGAATTGGATACACGCTTTTATATTACGTCGGCAGAGAAAATATTATTCAGCTCCGATAATAAAGCGGACGATATTGATATAAAGAAGGTTCTTTCTTCGGAAGAAACATATGTAAACCTTACAAAAAACAAAATTGCACTTAGGGGAAATTCTATATCAACAGAACTTAATTATATCTGTGTAATATCAGAAAAAAGCCTATTCGGCAAGGTTGAAAGAACAAATATGCTGCTTATGATTGTGATTTCTTTAATTTCGGTTATTTTTATAATAGTTGCATTTATTCTGTCGAGAAAAACGTTTTCGCCCATAAAGGAGCTGCTTAACTATAATCCTTCGGATGAGGTTTACAGAATCAGTAATTTTAAGGACTTAAAAAACATGGCTGTAAATATTGTTAATTCCGATAAGACGCTTAGGGATATAATAGAAAATCAGCGTATTTGCATAAAGGATAATATGTTTGATTTATTTGTTCAGGATTCTATGGAAATGAGCGAAGCTTCGTTAGAAACACTGTTTGTCGGGACACC
>CAKSGG010000376.1 GCA_934454215.1 uncultured Clostridia bacterium | reverse complement strand
AAGTTTCGGAATTGTCGTGAGAGTTTGCAAGGTGCGTATTTGCCGATTCGCATATTGAATAAAATGCCCAATGCGAAGTATTTTTAAGGTCAGTAAATTTATTTAGCGATGAAAGATTTTTATTGATATACCCCTCGTCAGCAATTCTGCCGGTTGCTTTATTTACGACGGTTACGACTTCTGCACGGGTGATAGCGTTGTCGCCCTTAAATGTTCCGTCAGCGTAGCCATTAAGCCAGCCTGCGTGTTTTGCATAAGCAATGTCGGAATATGCCCAATAGTTATTTGCAACATCAGTATATTTCACTGTGTAGCTGCCTTTCTTGACATCATTAAACAGAGAATTAAACCTAACAGTCATAGCCACAAATTCCGCACGGGATATATTTTCGTCCGGCTTAAATGTGTTATCGGAATAGCCTTTGATGATACCGTATTTCTCGATATATCCGATAAACTTTGAATACCATTCACTTGACTTGACATCTGCAAAATCGGATTTGCCGCTTATCTTTTCGCCTTTCTGCTCTGAAATCAGCCTTGCGAATATCGCCGCAGCTTCGGCACGGCTCATATTTTTGTCCGGTCGGAATGTTCCGTCATCGTACCCGAAAATATATGCCGTATGCGTTTCTGCCGGAAGTATGAGCATACCGTTTTTATCGGTTGTGCCGTTTGCGGAGTTATTCCTTCTGTCCTTTAAGATAATTGCCACATCAGCCTTTGCATTTCCCTTGTTGTCTGTTGCTTTAATTGTGTAATAGTTATCGCCTGTGAGGTCTGTGCCGTTAGGGAGAGTCAGCGTGATTTTGCCGTCCTTATCGGTTGATTTTGAAGCAGATACATTTTTGCCGTTTTTATCGGTTACGGTGATGTTTGTGATGTTGGTGCTGATATATCCGCCGCCGGAGCTGCCGCCGCGACCACCGCCACCGCCGGAAGATGAGCCGCCGCCCGATGATTTAACGGGAAGTGTAACCTTGCCGTTTGCATCGGTTGTGCCACTCTTTTCGGTTGTTTTATCTTTAATTGTAACCGATACGCCCTTAACCGCCTTATTTTCTTTGTCGGTAACGGTTACTGTTGTCTGATTTGAAGTTGTGAGTGTATGTGTTTCGGGAAGTGTAACGGTAATTTTACCGTCCTTAATTTCAATAAAGGCATTTTCGATTTTGCCTTTTGTGTCCTCAACCGTGATGTTGTATTCGGTTTTGGTTTCCTCGGTATCGGTCTTGCCGTCACCGTCTGTATCTTTGCCCGGTATGGTTTCGGAAATATCGGTTTTGCCGTCCTTATCGGTAATGCCCTCGCTTGTAGGAGGAATATAGATTTTACCGTCTTTGTCGGTAACACCTGTCAAAGACTTTATTTCCGTACCCTCAACAGCTTTTTCTGAAACAACAACACTCATATCCTTTACAGACGTATTATCCGCCTTGTTTGATACGGTTATGATAATTCTGTTCGCATAATCAAACTTTACGCTTTCGGGCAGCTCAACAGAAATGTTTTCTGCCAATTTAATGCTGCCGTCCTCGTTTTTGATTTCCGAATTGTGTTTAACATACGCTTTTTCAATCGCACCCGATTTATTTACAACAGTTACAATTAAGCCGTCAACCTCCGCATATCCGTTTGTATCGGTATAGTCAAAGTTTGTCGGCGGTACAATTATTTTTCCGTCCGCACTTGTTGTGTCGGTCATAGATTTTTCTGCGTCCGAAACGGTAACGGAAATATCTTTAAGCGGAGCGCCATCCTTGTCAAGAACGGTAACGGTGATACGGTTTGCGTAATCAATCATATTTTCCGCCGGAAGTTTTACGCTGAAAGAATTGTCCTCGTTCAGTGTAACAAGAGCATTTTCAATATAGCTCTTTTCATCATTTACAAAAATATAGTAGCTTTGTAAATTAACCTTTCCGTCTTTATCGGTAAGCCCCGAATTTACGGGCGGTACGGTCAACTTTCCGTACATATCGGTCGTACCTTTTTCGATATAGTCCTTGTCGGCTATTACGATAACAGATACACCCTTTTGCGGATTGCCGTTCTGGTCGGTAACGGTGATGATTGCCGGACTGTCCTGTGTTAAAATCAAGCCGTTGGGCAGCTTTACAACAATGTTGTTGCTCTCACCGATATATGTTTCGCAGTTCAGAATCGTAACATTGAGTTTGTCCGTAACCTTGACAACATAGGTAAATTTGCCGGAGCCGTCGTCTTTTCCGATAGTTCCGTTATCGTCGCCTGTTGAGGATTTTTTATCGGGTGCGATAAACTGTCCGCTTTCGTCCGTTACGCCTGTTGCGTTATTACCGTTGTCATCGCTAACAAAGATATTCAAACCCGTTGCTGCTGTCTGATTTTCGCTATTGAATACGGTTACGGTCGTTCTGTCCGCAAAGTCAAGCAGTCTGTTTTTCGGCAAGCGGATTGAAATGTTATCGTCCTTGTCAATCGTGATTTCGGAATTAAACACAGG
>CAKSGG010000375.1 GCA_934454215.1 uncultured Clostridia bacterium | reverse complement strand
CGCTTTAGAGTTCGTCGGTAACTACGCCTCGGTGGACTTTCACCACAGAGCATTGATATGCCCGTCATACTCAAAAACGGAGCAATCCGAACAGGACTACTCCGCTTTCTTTTCCTCAACGAGGTATTTTTTATTTCTGAGCGCTTCTTCTATTTTATCAAGCGTTTTTTCGCTGTCCGCCTCTATAAGATGATAATGATACTCGGAGGTAACACGCTTTAAAGGCATTGAACGTCCGCTTTTCAGACTTTCCAGATATTCGGCGGCGTCTGACGCTTTTTCTATTTCAAGCGGTGCTTCGATTTTGCCGTATATTTTGTGCCACACGAACACGTTTCTGATTTTTCCGCCGAGATTGATTATTGTCATAAACTCGTCCTCAATCTCATCGTCCGTATGAACCACCTTTACAACCCTCTGCGCCGCATACGGCTTTTGCAGAACATAACCTCTGCTTGTCGCAATTATATCGTTTTTTTCTTTCAGCGCCGCAACATCGGAAACTATAATCTGTCTTGAAACTCTGCATTCCGACGCAAGCGCCGAACCCGGCACGGGTGCTTTTGAGCGTGTTATTATATCAAGAATTTTTTCTCTTCTTTCAGATGTGTTCATTCCGCCAAAATTCCTTTCAAATTACTCAATCGGGTGAAGATTTTTAAGCGACAAATCCATTATCGGAGCGGAATGCGTCAGCGCACCGCTTGAAATATAGTCAACGCCTATATCAACAAGCCTTGCTATATTTTCCCTTGTTACGTTTCCGCTGCATTCCGTTTCCGCTTTTCCCCGCACCATAGCAACCGCTTTTTTCATCATTTCGGGCGTCATGTTGTCAAGCATTATTATATCCGCACCTGCATCAAGAGCCTCCTTTAGCATTTCAAGGTTTTCAACCTCAATCTCAATTTTACGCACAAACGGCGCATATTCCTTAGCCATTTTTACGGCATTTGCAACCGAGCCGGCAGCGCCTATATGATTATCCTTAAGCAATATTCCGTCGCTCAGATTATACCGGTGATTATATCCGCCGCCAACTCTTACGGCATACTTTTCAAATACTCTCATATTCGGAGTTGTTTTTCTTGTATCAAGCAGCTTTGTTTTTGAGCCGTCAAGCAGCTTTGCAATCTGATTTGTATACGTTGCTATTCCGCTCATTCTCTGCAAATAATTCAATGCCGTTCTTTCGCCCGAAAGCAGCACTCTTATATCGCCCGTTATCCTCGCAATCAAATCTCCGCTTTTAACAAAATCTCCGTCATGATTAAAAAACTCAAATTCCGTTTTACCGTCAAGCAGTTCAAATACTCTCGCAAATACATCAAGCCCCGCAATAACGCCGTCCTGCTTGCATATAAGCTCAACCTCACCCTTTTGATACGCTCTCATTACCGAATTTGTCGTAATATCCTCACTTGTAATATCCTCTCTCAACGCCGACATAATCAGCTCGTCCGCATTAAGCTGCATTGTTATTTTATTCATTGCCTTACCCCTTTCATTGAATTTGAAAATCCTTGTTTCTTTTCTTTATTTCACGTTCTATTATTTCCTTGTAGTCCGCTCCGCAATCCGCAAAATCATTCGGGTTTATCTCCGTATAGTTTTCAATACGGCTGTAATTTCCTGAAATATCCTTTGCCGCTCTTTTTGCAAATACGATACTTTCAAGCAAAGAATTGCTTGCAAGACGGTTTCGCCCATGCACTCCGTTGCAGGCGGTTTCACCGACCGCATACATTCTGTCCATTGTCGTTTTTGAATTGCTGTTTACCTTTACTCCGCCCATAAAATAATGCTGTGCGGGAACAACGGGAATATCCTCCTTTGTTATGTCGTACCCTTCTTCAAGACATCTTTTATATATGTTCGGGAAATGACTTAATATATGCGCCTTTGAAATCGGCTTTAACGAAAGCTTTACATACGGCATACTGTCTT
Organism: uncultured Clostridia bacterium; assembly: GCA_934454215.1. Classification (GTDB taxonomy): domain Bacteria; phylum Bacillota; class Clostridia; order UBA1381; family UBA1381; genus Ornithomonoglobus_A. Next base: position 550 of record CAKSGG010000375.1, on the reverse strand, counting down.
TTTTCATCTGCTCATGTATTGCCTCCGCAACCACATCTCTTGGCAAAAGCTCATTTACGAATCTGTCTCCGTCCTTGTTAAGCAAAACTGCTCCCTCGCCCCTCACGGATTCCGAAATTAAAAATCTTCTTCCCTTTTTCTCGGAATACAGCGTCGTCGGGTGTATTTGTATGTAGTCCACATTCAGCAGCTCCGTTCCGTGTTTTGCCGCTATAGCGACAGAATCGCCCGTAAGATGCGGAAAATTTGTTGAATTTTTAAATATGCCGCCTATTCCTCCCGTTGCAAGAACGGTATAATCGGCATATACGGCTGTCATATTGTTATTTTCATCTCGTCCCGCAATTCCCACACATTCGCCGTTTTCTTCTATGATGTCAGCCATTGTAAAATGCTCTTTTATTGTTATGTTTTTGCGTTTCTTGACTTCCTCGATAAGCTTGCTTGTTATTTCCTTGCCCGTTATGTCCTTATGAAACAGGATTCTCGGCATTGAATGAGCGCCCTCTCTGGTATAAACAAACTCACCGTCTTTTTTGTTAAAATCCAC
>CAKSGG010000374.1 GCA_934454215.1 uncultured Clostridia bacterium | reverse complement strand
ATATTGACTTTGACATTATATATGACAGCGGTGCAAAACGAAATTATGAAAACTATCCTGAACAGAAAAAGACAATAATAGAAATCTTTTGATTTTAGTATTATAAGCATAAAACTATATTATATAGAAAGAAGGGCTGCTTTTATGAAAAACAGTGAATTTATGATCGGATGCAACTATTGGGCATCAAATGCCGGCGCAGAAATGTGGAAAAATTGGGACGAGAATGTTGTCGAGGACGATTTAAGGGTTTTATCCGAGAACGGAATAAAATATCTCAGAGTTTTTCCGAATTGGAGAGATTTTCAGCCCGTTCATCCGGTATTGAGAAATAACGGAGCCATTATCGAATATCGGCTTGAAAACGATAAGATTCCCGATAACCCATATTATCTTAATAGAGAAATGCTAAACCGTTTTGAAAAGTTTTGCGCTCTATGCGATAAATACAATTTAAAACTGATTGTTGGACTTTTGACGGGCTGGATGAGCGGGCGTTTATTTATCCCTCCCGTTTTGTATGACAAAAACTTAATTTCCGACCATTTGGCATTGTATTTTGAACAGCTTTTTGTAAAAGGCTTTGTTAAAGAATTTAAAAACCAAATGTCAATCTATGCTTGGGATCTCGGTAACGAGTGCAGCTGTATGTCCGGAACCGATTCGTTCGAAAAAGCCGCTGTATGGACGATGAGCATAACCGATGCAATAAAAAGTTCTGATCAATCCCGCCCTATAATTTCGGGGGTGCACAGAATGTCGCCATCTCGGTACAACAACCCATGGACAATTCAAACACAGGCACAATCTTCGGATTATCTTGTTTCGCACCCTTACCCGTTTTGGAGCGACTTGGCAGCCTATGACAAAATTTCATCTGCTGCTGTTAAGCTTTACCCGACAGCCCTCACCAAAATTTATTCCGAAATAGGAAAGAAGCCTTGCTTAATAGAAGAAATCGGAACAATGGGTCCGTCGGTCTGCAACGATAAAAATTCAGAGCTGTTCTTTAAGATTATATTGTTTTCCGCATGGGAAAACAATATTCCGGGAGTATTATGGTGGTGCGCGTACGAACAAAATGATTTAAAAACCATTCCTTATACATGGAATATGTGCGAAACGGAGCTCGGAATATTAGATGAAAATAAAAAGCCTAAACAAATTATGAATGCCATAACCGACTTTCAAAGATTTATTGACAAAATTGACTTTTCGCTGCCTAAGCCGAAATCAGACGCTGTTTGTATACTAACCCATGGGCAAGACCAGCTTGGGGTTGGCTATGCAAGCTATGTTTTTGCAAGACAAAGCGGAATGAATATAGATTTTTGTTTTTATGATGAAAACATTTGCAATTCTGAATATTATATTCTTCCTTCGTATACCGGAATAAACATCATGCCCAAAGATAAGTATATATCATTGATTGATAAAGTTAAAAACGGAGCAACGCTGTTTGTATCATATAACGGAGGAATATTGTCAGGTTTTGAAAAACTGACCGGTCTTAGCGTTATCGAAACCGAACAAGGAAATTTTAACGGAAAAACCGTTGTTTCGGGTTGTGAGATTGAATACTCTCAAAAAAGCAAGCTTTTATTGGAAGCCACAACGGCAAACGTATTGGCGAAGGATTCAGACGGCAATCCTGTGCTGTCTTGCAACAACCTCGGGTTGGGCAAAGTATACTTTTGCGCCTTTGCGCCTGAAGCGTTATCCGTATGCAAAAATTCAGCTTTCACCCAAGATATGCACGAAATATATCGGCTTTGTTTCAGTGACATTTTATCAAACAAGCCGATGAAATCAAAAAACGATTCGCTGTTTATTACCGAGTATTATACGGATAACGAATTATATTGCGTCATATCCAATTATTCGAACAATGACCAACACATTGATATTGATATATCACCGGAATATATTGTTAAAAAAACATATAATGCCGAAGATATGATATGCAAAGGATGCGAATCCTCAGTTTTTGTTTTGGAACGAGTGTAATAAAAACCGTAAACCTCAGATACATCACCGGTTTGCGCACATAAAAAATTAATGCTCTGTAATAAATGTTATACGTATGACATTTATTACAGAGCATTTAAAAGCTTGGATTTAATAATCATTCATGAAATTCGTTTATCCAACGCACCGACATATCAATCCAGTTCGTAACAGAGGAAACATATGTTCCCTCAGAACAGGTTATATAATCACCTGTGGCAAGCCCGTGCTGACCGTTGGGATAGATATGCATTTCGAATTTTATACCGTTTTCCTCAAGTGCATTCGCAAACCGTAATGAGCTTATAACCGGAACCGCCTCATCACTAAAGGTATGCCAGATAAATGCCTGTGGGGTTTTGTCGGTCACATATTTTTCAAGCCACGCAAGAGGTCTTACGAACTCTCTTCCTGCTGTAAAAAGGTTGATTGTTCCCATATGAGTTTTCTCTTCTTCGCCGGTGATAACAGGATAGCCGAGAATTATTCCGTTCGGTCTGTTTGAACCGTCGGAT
>CAKSGG010000373.1 GCA_934454215.1 uncultured Clostridia bacterium | reverse complement strand
TTTGAAAATAAATTCAGTTAGTCAATATATACTGAACTTATAAAATTCCAATCCCTATTTTCTCTAAAAGCTTTTTCCGTTCCAACCAATCAGGCATAAACATCGTCATCTACATGTAGAAGTTTTTAGAATGGTTTGGTTGGAGAAAATGCGTAAATTCATGAACAACAACATATTCTATACACGACATTGGAGCCTCGATCAAAGATATGTTAAATGTCAACATTTTGCGTTTTGGCTGACAGCTGCCCCATCTTGAAACCATCTTTCTGAACTTAAGCCGCGGAAAATCAACTCCATATTTTTGGAACTTCGGGTATACCGATTCGCAGATTGAGGATATAACCGAAACACATTGCTCTTTTACCCATTTATCCATCGTTTTTTGTTTCATATCAATATCATCAGCATTTTTTACTGTAAGTCTTATATAAGAACCGTCACTTTCAACACAGTTTTTTGTCCCCTCAAAAACTTTTAACCGCAAATCGTGCCCGCAAATTCTAAAATGTTCACCATCTACAAATTGCTTTGGTTTCGGCGTATATTTTTGCAGTTCCTGATAATATTCAAGAGCTCTTAATATAAATTCCGATTTATCTTTCAAAAAACTTTCTATTTTTTCGTGAGAAACGCTGTTGTTGGCTGAAATCCAAACAGAATTATCCGGCTTTATCCTAAGATTGATGTTTTTTACTTTTTTGCGCTCCAAATTATATTGGATTTCTTTTCCGCCAAGGAGGATAGTGTGTATCATTTAAACCTCCTGAGAGCCACTGTAATTACATTTTCTATGATCTTATCAATGGTATCAAAATCCACTTTAAGACCGTGCTCTTTTTCATAGACATAGAACAAATCATCAATTTCCTGTGCTATCTTGTTATGAATCGTCTGATTATTCTGCCAATCCACAGTATCGTTTTTCTCTACAATTCCAGTAATTTCAATTGCTATATCTGCCACTAAATCGGAATTTATATTGATATCTGTAACCTCATCAAGTAATGCAGAAATAACACCGTAAAATGCCTGTGCGTGAACATTGCCTTTGATTTTTTCCGGATATGAAATATTAGTTGTTCCCTTTCTGTAATCTTCCATAATATTACGCATTTTTTCAAGGTATTCTGCCTCTGTAATAATACGGTTTTTGTATTCTTCGAGTGCCTCTTTGATACGTTTGGAAAAGCTGTCATAGTATGCCGGATTTTCGTCATACTTTTCCTTGATACTCTTTGTCATATGAGATATAATTGCATCAGCTTTTGAACGCAAAGTTCCAAGCTCTTTTAGCTCTTTCTCCATTTCATCTCTGTTGAGAATGTCAACAGGATTCGTTATTTGTTTAATCCCTGTCACCGACATATGCGTATCAAGCAAATTCTGCATTTGTTTTTCATATTCAGCATTGTCTATTATATCGGCATATCTGATTTTTACACTTCTGCGGATTTTAGAAAAATACACAAAGCTATCCTTGTATTTTTTAAGTTCCGCTTTGTCAATCGCATTGTATGCTGTTTCCGAATTAACAACCATGTTCAAAGCTCTGCCGAAAGTGCAAAGTGCATTATAAAACTTAGCACGGATTTCATTATCGGCAAGATAGATTTCTATTTCTTCCGTGTCATTTTTGTTTTTTATATTTGCAAAAATGTCATTTAGCTGCGAATATGATTCTCTCAGCTTTGCAATACAAGACATAATATCCATGACAACACCTTTTATATCCTCGCTGTCAAAGGATTCAAGTCCTGCACCGCTGTATACCTCCAAAGCATCGTCAAGTTTTTTGATTAGTCCTCTGTAATCAACAATCAATCCAAAATCCTTGCCTTCACAAAGTCTGTTGGTTCTCGCAATTGCCTGAAGAAGTCCGTGTTCTTTTAATTCTTTATCGATATATAAAACCTGCGTCAGCGGAGCATCAAAACCTGTCAGAAGCTTGCTGCATACAATCAGAATATCAATTTCGCCGTCTATAAACTTGTTTTTTATGGCATCTTCATAGTCATCTGCATTGCCGTACTGTGCCATCATCTTATTCCAGAAAGCAATTACCATATCGTCCGTGCTTTCGTCAACATCTGCATTGCCCTCTCTCATATCGGGAGCGGAAATCACAACGGCGGTTGTAAGGTCCCCGAATTCTTCAAAACATTTTTGATACCTTACTGCATCTTTTTTGAAGTTACACGCGAGCATAGCTTTAAAGCCAGTATTTTTGAACCCCTCAATAAAGTGCAGATTTATATCCAAAGCAATTCTTTTAATTCTTTCACTTGTTGAGCCAAGCCTTTTAATGCTGCTCCACTTGTTTTTTAAGTCTTCTCTTTGAGGCTTTGTCAATCTCTTTGTAACCTGTTCAAACCACAAATCTATATTTTGCTCATCCACTGTCTGCTCAATGAATTTTCCTTCATAAATAAGCGGCACTATCGCATGATCATCTACACCGTCTTTAATTGTGTATTTGTGAATCAGCCTGCCGAATTTCTGCATAGTGTTTTTTTCCGACTTCAT
>CAKSGG010000372.1 GCA_934454215.1 uncultured Clostridia bacterium | reverse complement strand
ACAGCAGAGATGTATCTCTGTATGCGGAAAAGGTTTCTGCCGATAAAGAAACAGCGCTTGCACTTCCCGACTTAAATCCTGTCGGCGGATATGAAGAACGCAAATTGCCGCAAAGTCTGATTGATAATTTGTGTGAGGACTGTTCACTTACAATAGGATTTAATAATTCAAATGCGTTTACGGTTCATACTCCCGGTTCTTCTGCGGATAAAGTCCCAAAGCTTAAAATCACATACGATTTAACGGCATTGATGTTAAAAGAAGCCACCGTGAGTATAAAGAACGGCGAGAGCGGAGTGAAACATGATTTGGACGGTGTTAATATTGATTTTCTTAAAAATATTGACGAAAACACCGTAAACGAAAATAACATTTATATTGTCCGGGTGAGTGATTCAAAGCTTATTAAAATATCAATCTCAAAGGTCGGCGAAAACAGATATTTTCTAAAGCTTGATGAAGAGTTGGCAGATGAAACGGCGTATAATATCATATTGGAAAATATAAAAACATCAGACGGAGAAAGTCTGAATAATCAATGTATCAGCTTTACAACAGAAGCGGTAATAAAGAATCTTTCGCTTCAAACGGTTACATCAATGCCTGTCGGTGCAAATACGAATATAAACGTTTTTGGGCTGACAAACGGAGGAAATGTAATAAGAATGAGCAATCTGAATTTTACTTCAAGCAATTCCGATGTTTTGGAGGTAGATTCAAACGGCAATATTTCCGCAAAGAGAAGAGGTACATCTGTAATTTCGGTAAGCTGTAAAAATTATGACGGAAGTGAAATTTCAAAAAAGATTATTTTAAATGTATATAATCATAATGAAAACGAAAGTTTTGAAAGTAATCCAAATGCCGTTTCTCAATACTCCTACAGCGGAGCGGTAAGCCTTCCGATAAACGGAGATACGGTATTATATAATTCAAAATATAACAATTATGCCGAACTGAATTATTATGCCGACGGTATTAGTGCAGACGGGACTGTATCATTCGGAGGATTGAATGTAAAAATAAAATCCGAATTAAATTCTGTCGGCTGGCATCAGATAGTTTTTGATAACCGCAGCGGAGTTTTAAAAGCTTATATTGACGGTAATGAGGTGCAGAACGGAACATTTACGGGAGATAACACAATAAAGGCAACGGGCAGCGGATATTATGTTGATAATGTGAATATTAACGATATTGAAGGAACGGTGTGTATAGCAAAAAATGTCGCCGTAAGAGGCTCGGGAACTGTAGGCGAAACACTTTCTGTAAATTACGGCTATTTTGATGAAGATAATGACGAAGAAAACGGGACCGAAATAAAATGGTATTATTCATCAAATGAAAATGACGGGTTTAAGGTTGTATCAACAGATAAGACATATAAAACCGTATCGTCGGGATATATAAAAGCAGGCGTCACGCCTAAAAATATATATGATGTCGGAACAGAAGTTATGAGTAAGGCATTTAAGATTACATCAGGAACAACTGCAACGGGCGGCGGAGGTGGTTTGGGCAGCAGTATAGGAAGAACCGCAACGAGTAATGACAGCAATCTGGTAAAAAATCAAAACAAGACATTTTCCGATGTTACAAGCAGCCATTGGGCTTATGAAGCTGTTATGGATATGAAAGAAAAGGGCATTATCAAGGGTATTTCCGAAAATAGTTTTGAGCCTGACGGAAAAGTGACAAGAGGTCAGTTTGCCGCAATGCTCGTAAGAGCAATTAATGCAGCTGTTGAATATAACGGAGAATTTACCGATGTGAAAAAAGATGATTGGTATGCCTCCGATGTGCAGACTGCGTTTAACAGCGGACTTATAAACGGATTTGACGGAAGATTTGAACCCAATGAAAATATCAGCCGCGAGCAAATGGTAAAAATGGTTATCTGTGCATATAAAAAGCTTCACAGCGACTACAAAGCTGATGAATATGAATTGGATTTCAGCGATATTCAAGACGCTGCGGATTGGAGTATAGAATATATCAAAGCTGCGGTTTCATTAAAAATTGTTTCGGGAGTCGGCGGCAATAAATTTGCACCCAAAGAAAATGCAACAAGAGCACAGGCGGCAGTGATAATAGCGAATATGCTCAGATAGTCGAAAGGAGAAATATATGAAAAGGATAAAAAAGATAACGGCTCTTATTTTGAGTATTTTGATGCTAACCTCATTAACTTCATTTGCGGTATATAAGGACGTAAGCGGAGAACAGCTTAATGAAGCGATAGATTTTTTTGAAGCTTTGAATTTGATTTCGGGTTATGAGGACGGTAATTTCCGACCCGAGCAGGGAATGGTGAGAGCGGATTTTGCGATTATGGCTGCCGGACTTTTAGGATATGAAGAATCACAGACATATCAAATTCAGCACTTTACAGACGTACCCGAAACAAGTGCGGCATACGGCAGTGTTGAGTTTTTATACTCAAAAGGACTTATTAACGGTAACGGGCAAAAACTGTTTGACCCCGACTCGCCTATATTAAATGCTCATGCAATAAAAATAATAATGTCGGCATTAGGCTATGATTATTA
>CAKSGG010000371.1 GCA_934454215.1 uncultured Clostridia bacterium | reverse complement strand
CTGCCATGCAGTCGTCAGGTCTTATAAATCCGCCTGTCGATTCAAGAAATCCATTCTGATAAGCCGTGTTTATATATGAATTATCCTCCGCCGCATCCATAAATCCAAAATCATTGCCTGCTGTCCCCGCCAACTTAAACGTACCGCACAATGCTTTTGCAAATTCCTGTCTTGTTATAAATCTTGATTCTTTTTCCTCGTCCTCTATATCGGATATTATATCAAGAGAATTTAAAAGTTTCTGACGTCTGTTAAATTCCGTATCGGCTGTTTTTGTATAATCCTTTTCACTCCACATTCCGTAAAAACGAATTGAATATATTCTTCCTCCGCCGCCGTTTACATCAATCAAATATAAATCATTTATACCTGAAATATCCGTATTTATTTCAATCGTATCGGTAACAACATGAGTATATCTGACAGTTTCTTTTAAATTCACTTCGGCTATAAGTGTGCCGTCAATTCCCCCTGTTCTCAATTCAAGCTTTCTTGGTGAATTAAATTCCTGCGTACTGTATGTAATTTCCATATGAACAGCTTTTTTATAAAAATCCACACTTTTGTACACAACCGCCGTTGCAGCGTCCGTCATAAACAATCCGTTATCGGTTTCAACTCTTGCGCTGCCCGATACAACAGAATCATAAGCTTTTGCCTCAATACCCTTGAAAATATCATGCTCTGCACTCGCATTTACAACAAAAGTAAAATTTAAACAAAACACCGCTGCTAAAATTAAACTTAATATTTTTCTCATTATCCTATTCATTAGCTCCTTTCCGTTATTTTATCTCTGACGGAACACATATCGGACCGCTTTTGTCTCTAAGATATATTTTTGCCTTTAATCCGTCGCTCTGCAAATCTGATAAATTCATATTGAATACCGTTTCCGCCAACGACGCTTTATCTGCTGTTATATCCTGTGTAAAACAGCACACAGCTCTTCCGTTCTTATCATATATCATAAAAATCAGCGTTATATCGGCTTTTTCGCCGGTGTTTACAAACGGAATATGAACCGTAATTTTTTCATTCTTTAAAGCGTCAGACATATCACCGCTTGAATTTATTATAAAGGCATTCTTTATTTCAGCCTGCGTCTGACCTGTATATATGTCAAAGCTGTCCTTATAATTTTTTTTATATACGGTATCACGTATTCCGTCAATTTTTATTGTATATTTGCTGCTGCTTTTCAGTACTTCAAGAATATTCAGCGTGTATTCAAGCGATGATTTATCAAAGTTTCCGCTCGTTTTTATCTCTTTTCCGTCAGAATCGGCAAGAGTTATATATGCGGTCAAATCATCATTCGCAAAATGCGCTCCGTCCTGAAGTGAGAACTTTAATTTGATTTTATCGGTATCTACCTTGATTTTTCTTATATCTGCGCTCTCAATATCATTTTTCACCACTGTTAAAGATGACACTTTTATAGGATTCGGCTGATACAGCTTGATATTATCCATCATCAAAACCGTACCGTTTACAGTTATTCCCGAACCGCCCGTAGTCATAACAACAGGCTTGTAGTCGGAATCAGCCTGAAATTTCAGTCCTTCGCCAACAAGCTTACCGTCTATATATGCGTCCATTTGACCGTTCACACAATCGGAAATATATTTTGCATGATACCATTTATTTTGCAGATTTTCAATCAATACCGTTGCGGCGTTTGGAACAAGTGCTCCCAACTGACCCCTGTCATCAACTCTTATGGTTGACAAAATTTTATCCTTTGAATTTCTCAAATAATTTGTTATTGTTGTCTTAGTCATAACAGGCAATCTGAAATCCGTTTCATAAACAAGTATTTCCGGGTCGTCGTCTATTGCTATTTCACGTCTGCCGCTTATGCTCTTTGGCGAATCCTTTGACGCTCCCTCTACATTCCAATAAATCGTATTGCCCTTGCTTAAATCAAGCGTATCCGGACCTATTTCACCCGAATTCCATTCACCTCTGCTGCCGTCCTCAAAATCGTCATTAAGATAAAGCTTATCCTCAGCTTTATCGGTTTCAAGAATATACGAATAACTTTTTGAACCGCAATTTATTTCAAGAATATCGTTATTTTTTATTTTATTAGCTTTATTTTCATCTCCGTTTGAATGATATATTTTATAATCGGACGAGCCGTAAATCGAAATATTCTTTAAAAATTCATCTTTTTCCGTTCCGTCCTTTATTCCCATAATAAAATCCGAACCGATATTGTAAATATCCGATTCTATATAACAGCCTGTAAGCTTAAGCGTATAGACCTGCCTGTATTCAAGCAAGCTGTTTTCAACAAGCATAACATTTCCGTCCGCAAGCAAGCCGTTATTAACGCAAGTCATTGTATTGTCTGTATAAATTACCGCTTTTGTTCCGGGTAATACGTTTAAATTCTGCCATATTGAAGCGGCGTCAGTACCGTAGCTTATTTCCGAAATACTCGTTTCGGTTACATTGTAATCATCGGAATATACAACATCTCCCGCATTTACAACCCAGCCTGCCGCAGCACGGATAATAACCTCACTGTTATATTTTTTATCATACAGC
>CAKSGG010000370.1 GCA_934454215.1 uncultured Clostridia bacterium | reverse complement strand
GCCCGTCCGTGAATCCGAATTAAAGTTCGCACCAATCTTTGAATACTCATAAAGCGGCTCATTCTCGCAAAAATTCAGCAAGGTAACAGGCTTTGAATCACACGCAATAACCTGATTGTTGCACAGAACCCGAACCCCGAAATTTTTGTATCTTCCGTTCGGCACACAGCTCAAATTCAGATGGAACATTTCCTTTTTCAAAGGCTGTACCGTTCTTATGTATGAAATGGGATCCTTGTATGTTCCGTCAGGCGAAACCTGTACAGTATATTCCTTGGATTTTATTCCCGACATCGCAACCGAAACATCAATATACGCATCCCTTGAGTTTTGGACATAAGTCGGTTCGTTCGGAATATCTATTGTTATATATTCCTCTCCTTCACCTTTGACTGTATATCCGAATCTTTTCAGTTCGTATCCCGAATAATTCGCTGTTCCGTTTTGAATATCCTCTTTTTTCAAGGTTTTGCGGATAAGTCTTGCGGCTTCCTCGCCCAGATGCGGAATGCTGAGTCTGACATCTTGAAAAAAATTTTTTTTCAACCAAAAAACCGGTTTAATACCACCGATTGATGCCGATAACGCACTTGTCAGCAACCCCTCAGACGCATAGCTTCCTCCTGCCGAAACAACCAAATCCGTATCTTCCTGTGAGGCAAGCGGACTTCTCAAAAACCAGTTAATCTTGTTTTCATCGTCCTGTAATCCTATTTTTTTATAATACTTCATAAATTCAGTATAACTCATAAGAGAAATTCCGCATTTTGTCGAATACCCATTGGGACAATTGCCGCCGTCACTTCCGCCCTCTGTTTCCCAAACTCTTTCATAATCTATATACCCGACTATTTCATCGGGTAATTTCCCCTCTGATATAAAGTCATTATTAAGATAATACGCTATGTTGTTTTTGTCGTTTAAATCAAACATCTGTGTTCCGTCAGGGTCAAACTCCCTGTTTAAAACAACCGAATCGCATATTACCATATAACCGTCATCGTCACGGTCAAGAATGATAAATCTAATATCCGGGTTTTGTTCTGTACAAAAAACATCCTGTTTATCCGTATATTTTTTATAGCCCTGCAATTTTTCGTTGGTAAGCGAAACCTTTGTATAATCGGCAAATGCAGAAATAAATGATAACAATTCCAATAAAATTGCGATGATACAGATTCCCGAAACACATCTTACTTCAACCTTCAAAATAATCACCTCAACTTTATTTATAAATTATCATTATCCTCGGCGTTCCCGTCTTAACATAAAGCAAAACTTTCCCGTCGGAATTGTTATCGGCATCTACAAACAGCTGATTTTTATCCAAATACCTCACCTTGTCACATTCCCTTTCGGCACTGCGGTTATATTCAATTATTTTAATAGTATCATTTAGCAAAATGTTAAATCTGCTGTTAGCATCATTAAACAAAGAAAAATTCACATAAAAATCCTTTACTTGATTTATCTTCCCGTGAAACAGCGCAAGATTGTCATACCATGCGCCGTTATATTGGGTGTTTGACCAATATTTAATCTCATCAGTCTTTACAATGCCTTTCGCCGCAATCACAATATCATAAATATTATTTGCCGCATCGGTATTATAGATAATCAAGTCACCTATCTCCACATTCGTTTGTACATCACCATTCGGCGTTGTAAGCGTCAGATTTGAAATAACGGACGCATCAGTGGTTTTAAAAACCTTGTCGGAAAACGAATATGAAGTAAGCTTTAGTTCCTTCGTTACCGTTCCGTCGGATTTAAGACCTTCCCAAATATCAGCCACAAAGGCCGCATCCTTTGACTTTTTTACATCACCGTTCTTTGCTGTAATGATGACATATTCAGCCGCACCGACCGTGTCCGATGTTGTATAAGACATAAGCGAATACCGCGCAAACTGACTTATGGACGCAGGATCCATTTTTCTGAAAAGAGAAGCATCGGCATCTTTAATATCAGGCGGCGTTTCCAAAATCACCGTATCTTTATCAATCATAAATCCCGAACCATCAAACCCGGACTCTGCCGCAAATCTCAGGTTTCCGCCCCCGTTATAGAAAAGCTTTTCGTTCGGAGTTTTACAAATTGATTTCAGCATACTACCTTCAGAATCGGGTAGATAAATATTGTTTACATCTCCGTATTCATCAACGGTATATAATACCGCAATCGGAAATTCCGAGTTGTCTATCACCTTTGAATCATTTGAAAGTTTTTGTCCGTTTACCTTGATATTGTCCGATGAATTGAGTATTTTAATTTCCCCTGTTTGGTCATATAGTTTAAACTTGTATTTTGTATCTATAACCGTTTCTTTTGCAACATCGACAAGATATGCGAATAACTCGCTTATTGTTTTTCCCTCTTTAACACGCACAACCTTACCAAACATATCCGTATATATCGACACGCTTTTTCCCAAGTCGATTTTATCAATATCCGACATTATCATTTCCGATAATTCACAGGTATCCGCATTGACTACTATTTTGGGCGAATCTCCCATGTATTTCGCTTCAAGCTTTCCGCTGCTTTGCGCTCCTTTTTGA
>CAKSGG010000369.1 GCA_934454215.1 uncultured Clostridia bacterium | reverse complement strand
AGAAAATATTGCGGAATTGGTGAGCGGGCTGTCATACAGCGGAAACGAAAAGGCTGCAACCGCCATAATGACAACCGATACCGTAAAAAAAGAAGTTGCCGTTGAATTTGAGCTTGACGGCAAAATGTGCCGCTTGGGAGGAATGGCAAAGGGCAGCGGAATGATTCACCCGAATATGGCAACAACCCTGAATTTCATAACAACCGATGTTTCAATTGATTCAGCATTAATACAAAAGGCATTATCGGAAATTACGAAAATTACATATAATTGCCTGAGTGTTGACGGTGATACATCAACAAATGATATGGTTGTTATTATGGCAAACGGTCTTGCGGGAAATACCGAAATAACGGCTGAAGATAGAAATTACAAAATTTTTAAACAGGCATTATATATCGTAATGAGCGAAATGACAAAAATGCTTGCAAAGGACGGAGAGGGTGCGACAAAGCTTATTGAGTGTACCTGTTCAACAGCTGCTGATATTGATACGGCGATAACGGTTGCAAAAAGTGTAATACGTTCACCGCTGTTTAAATGTGCGGTATTCGGCGAAGACGCAAACTGGGGGCGTATTCTGTGTGCGGTGGGATATGCGGACACTGATTTTGATATAAATAAGGTTGATGTGGATATTGCTTCGGAAAAGGGGAACATAGCAGTATGCCGAAACGGGGCTGGTGTGGAATTTTCAGAGGAAAAAGCGGCTGAAATACTGTCTGAGGACGAGATATTTGTAAATATTGAGTTGAACTCCGGCAGCGCCTCGGCAAAGGCATGGGGCTGCGACCTGACATACGATTATGTAAAAATAAACGGAGATTACAGAAGTTAAAAAAACAAGGGCTGAAAATATTCAGCCCTTGAAATTATATTATTTTATGTTCTTTAAGATGCCGCTTTAAAATTATAAAAGTTTCATCGCTTATATCATGCTCGATTTTACAGCTATCCTCATATGCAATTGTTTCATCAACTCCAAGTGCAATTAAAGCCCTTGCGATAACCTCGTGGCGCTCGTAAACACCCTCCGCAATCTGAAGTCCCTTTTCGGTCAGATTTATACACCCGTCACTGTCAACGGTAATATAACCCTCCTCACGAAATGATTTCATTGCAACCGAAACGCTGGGCTTGGTAAAGTTAAGCTTGTTTGCTATGTCGACGCTGCGTACATAGCCTTTTTTTTGTTTTATCATGAGAATTGCCTCTAAGTAATTCTCGGCCGATTCCTTTATTATCATAGTAATTTAACCTCATATCATTATAATATCCTAATTATAGCACATTAAACGGAATATGTCAAATAATTATTTGCCGGAATTTACTTCTTTATATTTCTGACGGTACTCTATGGGAGAACAGCCGACTCTTTTTTTGAAAGTACGTACAAAATGCGGTACGTCAAAAAAATTGAAATATTCGGAAATTTCGCTAATTGATATGTCGGTTTTTTCCAAAAATGCCTTTGAGTGTTCGATTCTTTGCTGAATAATATAGTTTAACGGCGAAACACCATGTTCTTTTTTAAATGTTCGGCAAAAATAATCGGGAGATAATGAAAAGTATTTCGCAATTCCTTCTATTGAAAGCTTGGAACGCAGCTGTTTATCTATAAACAGCTTTGCTTTTGCCGCTACTGATGAATCAAGAGGTCTGTTTTTCAAAATATGGTCAAGCTGAAAAAACAGCATAAACAAAAGCCGTACAAATTCTTCGGAAATATTCGGCGGTTCAAGCTTTACAAGCTCAAAAATGTTTTCAAGCTCAAGAGGAGTGTTTAATTTTGGAACGTACACCAAATCGGAAATACCGAAAATGTTCATCAGATGAGTAACATAATCGACAGCTCCGTTTGTATTGACCCATATTTTTTTCCAAGGGTCTTTGGTATTTGAGTAATAATGAACATACCCGGGATGCAGAATAAAAAAGTCGCCTGCCGAAACCTTGTAAATCTTCTTATCCTGCTGAATTACGCCGGAGCCCTCGTATATGTACTCAATAGAATATGAAGCTGCTTTTCTGAACGCTATTTCATAAGTAGGGTCGGGATATGTTATACCCACCAAAGCTGATAAAATAGGAGAGTGAACATCACCTAAGTACTGATATATTTCTTCATTAAAACCAAATTCACAAGGTATTTTCATAAAAATCTCCATTCCGCAGGTGGAAAACATGAAAAAACTATTTTGTTAATTCTTCCTGCAATACCAAAAATAACCGAAAAAGTCGGATTTGTACACAATAATAGCCGAATTTTTACATTGACTTGATTTTTTTGCTATGATAAAATTATAGCATAATAAGAAAGAAAAGTCAATATGCTTATACATCGGCAATATGGAGTAAGTCGGAAATGTAAGAAAAAATATTACAGAAAGGTTATTGATAAAGATGAAATTAACGGAAATAAATATCAGAGACCCGTTTGTTTTGCTTTATGGCAGCAGATATTATATGTATGGTTCGCGCGTTGGAAAACAGACAGGTTTTGACGTTTATATCAGTGATGATTTGGAGGACTGGAGTAATCCGAAAAGTGTTTTTGAGGCACAG
>CAKSGG010000368.1 GCA_934454215.1 uncultured Clostridia bacterium | reverse complement strand
TTGCTGCCGGATATGGCAAGCGCAATCGTTTTCTTTTCAATTTCTTCCTGCAATAAGCAACACCTCCTTGAAAATTTGTCAATTTATGCTCAATTTTTGCTCATTGACATTTATTTTACCCAAGTTTCGGAATTGTCGTGAGAATTTGCAAGGTGTGTGTTTGCCGATTCGCATATTGAATAAAATGCCCAATGCGAATTATTTTTAAGGTCGGTAAATTTATTCAGCAACGAGAGATTTTTATTGATATACCCCTCGTCTGCAATTCTGCCGGTTGCCTTGTTTACGACGGTTACGACCTCCGCACGGGTAATAGCGTTATCGCCCTTGAATGAGCCGTCAGCGTAGCCATTAAGCCAGCCTGCGTGTTTTGCATAAGCAATGTCAGCATACGCCCAATAGTTACTTGCAACATCGGTGTATTTAACGGTGTAGCTGCCTTTTTTAACCTTATTAAACAGAGAATTAAATCTGACCGTCATAGCCACAAATTCCGCACGGGATATATTTTCGTCCGGCTTAAAAGTGTTGTTGTCATAGCCTTTGATAATGCCGTATTTTTCGATATATCCTATAAATTTTGAATACCATTCACTTGACTTAACATCTGCAAAATCGGATTTGCCGCTTATTTTTTCGCCTTTCTGCTCGGAAATAAGCCTTGCGAAAATTGCAGCAGCTTCGGCACGGCTCATATTGTTATCGGGGCGGAAAGTGCCGTCATTATACCCGAAAATGTACGCCGTATGCGTTTTGCCCGGAAGTGTTACAACACCGTTTTTATCTGTCGTGCCTGTTGCTTCGCCCTTGTTTTTATTTTTGAGCAGAACGGTAACATTTTCTTTTGCAGCACCCTTATTATCGGTTACGGTAACAGTATAAAAGTTTCCGTTATCAAGCGTTTTTCCGTTCGGCAGGGTAATTGTTATATTTCCCTTGCTGTCGGTACTCTTTGAGAAGTTTGTAACGGCTTTTCCGTCCTTGTCGGTGATTTTTACATTTACGGTTGTATAATATCCGCCGCCGGAGCTGCCACGACCGCCGCCACCGCCGGAAGATGAGCCGCCACCACCTGTTGACTTAACGGGAAGTGTAACCTTGCCGTTTGCGTCGGTAGATTTTGTTGCTGTTGCCTTGTTTTTATCCTTAACAGTTACGGAAACATTTGCAACGCCTTTATTGTCCTTATCAAGAACGGTTACGGTTATCTGATTATCCGTTGTTAATGTCTTGCCATCGGGAAGTGTAACGGTAACTTTACCGTCTTTAATTTCGATAAAGGCGTTCTCAATCTTGCCCTTTGTGTCCTCAACGGTAATGTTGTATTCCGTTTTTATTTCCTCCGTATCGGATTTTCCGTCGCCGTCTGTGTCCTTGCCCGGTGCAGTTTCTGAAATATCTGTTTTGCCGTCTTTATCGGTAATGCCCTCGCTTGTAGGAGGAAGAATGATAACTCCGTCTTTGTCGGTAACACCTGTCAAAGACTTTCTTTCCGTGTCCTCAACGGCTTTCTCGGAAACAATAACACTCATATCCTTTACAGCCGTATTATCTGCCTTGTTTGATACGGTTATAATAATTCTGTTCGCATAATCAAACTTTACGCTTTCGGGCAGTTCAACAGAAATGTTTTCTGCCGATTTAACACTGCCGTCCTCGTTTTTGATTTCCGAATTGTGTTTAATATACGCTTTTTCAATCGCACCCGATTTGTTTACAACGGTTACGATAAAGCTGTCAACCTCTGAATAACCGCTTGCGTCGGTATAGTCAAAGTTTGTCGGCGGCACAATAATTTTTCCGTCTGCATTTGTAATACCCGATTCGCTTTTTTCCGCAGCGTCCGAAACAGTAACGGAAATATCTTTAAGCGGTGCGCCGTCCTTGTCAAGCACGGTTACGGTGATACGGTTTGCATAGTCAATCATATTTTCAGCCGGAAGTTTCACGCTGAAAGAATTGTCCTCATTCAGAGTAACAAGAGCGTTTTCGATATAGCCCTTTTCATCATTTACGAAAACATAGTAGCTTTGTAAATTAACCTTTCCGTCTTTATCGGTAAGTCCCGAATTTACGGGCGGTACGGTCAGCTTTCCGTACATATCGGTCGTGCCTTTTTCGATATAGTCTTTATCCGCAATTACGATAACAGATACGCCTTTCTGGGCATTGCCGTTCTGGTCTGTAACGGTGATGATTGCAGGACTGTCCTGTGTCAAAATTAAACCGTCGGGCAGCTTTACAACAATGTTATTGCTTTCGCCGATATATGTTTCGCAGTTCGGGATTGTAACATTGAGCTTATCCGTAACCTTGATAACATAGGTAAATTTACCGGAGCCGTCCTCTTTGCCGATTGTGCCGTTGTCGTCGCCTGTCGAGGATTTTTTGTCGGGTGCGATAAACTGTCCGTTTTCGTCTGTTACGCCTGTTGTGTTATTGCCGTTGTCGTCCGTAACAAAGATATTCAAACCCGTTGCCGCCGTCTGATTTTCGGTGTTGAATACGGTTATCGTCGTTCTGTCCGCAAAGTCAAGCAGTCTGTTTTTCGGCAAGCGGATTGAAATGTTATCGTC
>CAKSGG010000367.1 GCA_934454215.1 uncultured Clostridia bacterium | reverse complement strand
ATTTTGAATTGAACCGCCGTATGCCGAACGGCACGTACGGTGGTGTGAGAGGGCGATTGATTTCGCCCTACTCGATTATAAATTTAAAATTACTCGGCAAAACCGTTATATGAAGAAAAACCGAGCATATAAACAGCCATTGCGGCAGCCAAATCATTTGACCGAAGTTTTTGTTTTTTCGCAATCGCTTTTAATTCGTCTATCACGGTATCATGCGGTACAAGGCTGACCTCAGATTTATCAACGGCTTGTTTTATCACTTCGGGAAAAACCATACACATCTGATAAAACGCATCTCTTTGACCTGTTACCAATTCATAAAATTTATCAATGCTTACTCTGCGAATCAGCTTATGACCGACTTTCTTTTTATCAACTGTTGTTTCCCATTTTATATTCTGAGAACGCTGTGCAATCACTTCAACCAAAAAGCAGGCGCAGTCATCATCGTTAAGCAGTTGGTTCTGCATTTTTATAAAAGTTTTTCCGGCAGAAGCAGAGTTCAGCGTATTATGCTTATTTTTCATTTCAACATAAATTGTTTTTACTTTGCCGGCATTCGGAATTTCAATACCGTTTTTATTTTTATATATAATATCCCAGCCGCTTGCCGGCATATGAGAATGATTGACACGGAGCGCCGCCGGAAAGCAAATCCCAATCACCTTTTTTTATATTGAAATACTGCTCTAAGTCCAAACATGATATATTTGCAATATCATCACAGATAACATTCCAATTCGGGCGGTTATACCTTAATGTATCTGCCGCCGCTTTATCAAGTTCTATAAGCGCTTTGTTTTCAAACCCTGCCATTTCTATGCCAAGCGCAAGTCCTCCCGCTACGGCAAAAAGCTCAATGGTTGAATAATGCTTTTTTTGAATTTTTTTTGTTTTCAGTTATTTTCATAATATCACCAATACTGCGATTTAACATAATATAAATCTCATTTTTTATGATTCTTCCAATGTAAATGTAAACTTCGTATATTTTACGTTCGAGCCCTCTTTTGCGTCCAAGCTTTCGACCCATATTTTTTGCTTATGCAGTGTAATCAAATTCTTGACAAGCGACAGCCCCAAGCCCGCACCGCTCTTGTCGGTGGCTCTGGATTTGTCAGTTTTATAAAATCTGTCAAAAATACTGCTTATATCGTCGCTCGAAATTCCTGCGCCGAAATTCCCGATTGAAACGTAAACCTTGCGGCGTTCAACCCACGTTGATATTCCCATGGTCGTATTTGGGTACGAGAATTTTATCGCATTGTCCATGATATTAAGAACAACACGTTTTATTGCGCCCTTGTCGGCAAGTACTTTCAGTTCCTCCGATTTAAAATCCACATTCAAATCAAGCTTCTTTTCGCATATACGGTCCTCAAGCCCGATTATGCACGTTCTTATAAGCTCGTTTATATCAAATTCCGTTATATCAAGCGTGTAATTATCCATAGAGGTTTTTGAAAGCTCAAACATATCGCTGACAAGCTTTGAAAGCCGCCTTGATTCTTCAAGCACAATATTTAAATAATACTCATGCTTTTCGGGCGGAATCGTACCGTCAAGGATTCCCTCGACAAACCCCGATATACTCGTCATCGGCGTACGCAGCTCATGCGAAACATCACTCACAAATTCCGAACGGTGCTTTTCCAAATCCTCAATGCTGTCTGCCATAAAATTAAAGCTTGACGCAAGCTGTCCCACCTCATCGTTTGAATTGACCTCAATTCTCTTGCCGAAATTTCCCGCCGCAATATCACGCACCGCATTATTGATTTCAATAAGAGGACGGGATATTTTTTTCGACTGAATGTATATCAGCACAAGAGCAATCATAAGCGATACAAGAATGGCAAACAAAATTACCATGATTATCTCTCTTGACATCTTCTGAATTTCGGGTATGCGCATATTTATAAACGCACTGCCGATTCTCGTGCCGTTATAATAAATCGGGAATCCGACCGTCAATATGCGTCTTGAATATGCGCCGCCGAATTTTCCTTTTCTTATTATAAGGTCCTTATTTTCAAGTGCGTCAAGAAATTCCTGCGGAACGGTGTCCACATATCCCGTATTTTCCGTAACCTCGCCGTCCGTGTTGGCTATGATTATGTCCGCATTAAGATACTTGCTCCAGAAATTCATTGTACTTCTGAATGCGTTTCTTGAACGTATGTCGTTTTCATTTATATGCATTGCTCCCGTCCAATGCTCGATTGTATCGGAAATTTCTATTGCGGCGTTTATCTGATTCCGTTCGGTAATTTCAATGACAAAAGCTCCGACCGATACCGATATGATAACCGCCGCAATAACAAATATAAGACTGTACGTCATGAACAAATGCTTGAATATCGACATTTTTTCATGCTTATCCATTTATCTCGCCTCGAATTTATAGCCTACGCCCCATACGGTTTTAAGCTGCCAGTCGGCATCCTTTACAAGCTCCAGCTTTTCTCTGAGCCTTTTTATATGAACGTCCACCGTTCTTGAATCACCGAAATAATCAAAGCCCCAAACCTCTTCCAAAAGCTGTTCTCTTGTGAAAACCCTGTTCGGGTGCGACGCAAGGAAG
>CAKSGG010000366.1 GCA_934454215.1 uncultured Clostridia bacterium | reverse complement strand
CAATAATCTACTGCTGAGTTACCGTCCGTACTGCGGCGGCATTCCGCAGAGCGCCCGCAGCTTTTGGCTGAGCTTTTTACCTTTCAGTTTTCTTATATCATTAAGCCTTAAAAAGCGGATTTCACCCGTGTTTGTCCTATAATATATAACGAGCATTTGCACTTTCTGCTTTTCTTTATACTGGCAACTCAGTGCGCCCATAAAAGAACCTACATCGCCCATGAGCATATCGCCGACCAGCATTCTTCCGACCATGGTAGTAAAGTCAGGTTTAATAGATGCCATTCCCTTGCCGTAGTAAACATCGGTTATGCTTGAATATTGCAGCGTCAGCGTAGTTTTTGACTTC
The DNA here is from genome assembly GCA_934454215.1 of uncultured Clostridia bacterium. Classification (GTDB taxonomy): domain Bacteria; phylum Bacillota; class Clostridia; order UBA1381; family UBA1381; genus Ornithomonoglobus_A. Next base: position 2,242 of record CAKSGG010000366.1, on the reverse strand, counting down.
GGTACAAAAATGTCAAGGTAATTGCGGTATAGAAACACCTTGACCGTTTCGCCTGCGGGCAGGCGTCTAAAGCCGTCCAAAAGCCAAAAGTATTCGCTGATAATGCTGCCTTTTGCGTTTGTCAAAAATCCCATAACATTTTCGCCTCCCTTTGAGTATATTATATAACATTTTGTGGAGGAAAGGAAGGGGAAGGGAAATATAATACACAGAAAAAGCATACGAATAAACTTAAAAGACTTTAAATATACACGAATTTTTTATAATTTTTTCGCATCTTTTTATGGCTTTTTTGAAATCATTATGTTATACTTACGGTGAGAAAATATTGCATATTTGCGACAAACCATATTTAATAAGAATGGTGAAATAGGTGTTTGAAGTTGTCAATTTTGACTCTTGGAAAGTATATGATGGTGCTTCTGAGGGCAGCGGATGCAGTGAAAAGGTATGGCTTATTTCCGAAACAGGAGAGATAGGTCTTTTTAAGTATCCAAAATTCGATGATAAAACAGGAAATACTACAAGTGAGCACATTTCGGAGCATTTGGCACACCAACTTGGAGATATATTAAAAATATCCACTGCAAGAGTTGATATTGGTGTTCGTGACGGCAGAATCGGGAGCATGAGTTATTTGGTCGTCAATACCGAAAGTGAATCACTGATTGAGGGCGTTAATTTTATTTGTAGTAAGCATCCAAAATATAACCCCGATACCATGGAAGACAAAGAAACAGGAACGTTTTATTGTATAGACAATATTTTTAACTCTGTTCCGAGCATCGTTCCAAATCGTTTTTGGATAGTAATGATGCTATTCGACTTTTTAATCGGTAATGCTGACAGGCATCAAAGCAATTGGGCGTTAATAATCGGATGTGATTCAGATATGGCAATCCGTGTTCGCCAGTGTCCGCTGTATGACAACGGATCATCGCTTTGCAGCTATGTGAATGATAGTCAGGTCGCAACATATTTCGGTAAAGATACACTGCGTTTTAATGCTTTAGTAGATTCTAAATCAAAATCAAGAATAAGAATTGATGGCTCAAAAAAGGCGTTGCCAACGCATAAAGAGGTCGCACAATACTTAATCGACACATATCCGGCTGCGCGAACAATAGCAAATCGCTTTATAAACAATTTGAACGAAGAAAAAATTGATTCACTTATGAATCAATACCCAACCGAAATTCTTAGTGAAAGCAAAAACCTTTTAATACGCAAATATTTATTGAGAAAATTAGAGTTATTAAAGTCGCTTTTAGATTCAGAGGATAATAATTATGAAAGATAAATTTCTTTATTTGATTTGGAGAGACCCTGTGAGCAGGCGGAATTACACTGTCGGTAAATTAACGCGCGGCTCTAATTATAAATTTGAATATTGTGAAGAGGATGGCAAAGCCGTAGCGGAAGCTGGCTGGCAGCCATTAGAAGCATTTCCCGAAGGCAAAGTATACGAAAGTGAAATTCTATTCCCGGTATTCTCAAGCCGCATTCCGGATAGAAAAAGGCGCGACATTCAAAAAATTCTTGACAAATATGGATTAAAAGAATTTGATGAATTTGAATTGCTTCGGAAAAGTGGGGCGCGCCTTCCTATCGACACATATGAGTTTATCGACCCGATTTTTGAAAGTGACAAAGTCATTGAACGCGAATTCTACATCATGGGTGTTAGACATCACGCCGACTGCGACGGAAAAAATTGCAGTTTGCGCCCTAATCTCGAGTTAGGTGAGGATCTATTTTTTGAACCTGAACCCAACAACGAAAACGATAACTTTGCTATTAAAATCCTTACAGAAAACGATATTCTTCTCGGATATGTACCCCGTTATTACAACAAAGCCATTCTTGGGCGCCTCAGTAAAGGGGTATCTTATTCGTGCAAGGTGATTGAATTATCGCAGGAGCAGTCCTGCTCAGAATGTATTAAAGTTCGTCTCAATATGCCAAAAATCGATGGGTAAATAGATTGATTTTCAGCACCACATTTTGCACCACACTTTTATTGTTTGAACGCGGAAAACGCCTTGCTTATAAGATTTAAACTTTTTATAAAAAGGCTTAATAAAGCCATTTCTTGAACCTAAAAGATTGAGCAAAACAATAAAACTTCGCTTTTTCTTAGGTTCAAGTCCCATCATCCGCACCATAGCTGGACACCGGTTTTGATACAATGCGTATCGCGATTGGTGTCCAGTTTTTTTGTAGAATTACGAAAGTGTAAAAC
>CAKSGG010000365.1 GCA_934454215.1 uncultured Clostridia bacterium | reverse complement strand
AATGAAAATCAAGCATTTACCGACGGAGTTAATATTGTGGTTGACCCTGCTGCTGATGAGCTGTTTTGCGATACTGAGGCACTGCGCAATACAGAAGATTATCTGGGGTTGGAACATAGGATTTCACAAGACGAGTATACAGCACTTCAAATGACAACAAGATGTCAGAATGTTCATGAAACATTGCATATTATATATACAACCTTTCCTCCGTACTGCACTTCGGACAGCCGTGGAACGGACAAGTTCAAAAAAATGCTTTTATCAAGCATTTCCAACATAATTGAAGACGCTTTCATAGAAGCCGCAGGTGCAAGCGAGTTTGACAATATGGATTTATTTCTGATGTTCGGAAGGGTTTCAAGATTGTATTCAAATACCCCTGCTGAGGGAACTATACAGAGAACATTTAAGGAATTTTCGCCGAAAGAAAATGACAGAAAGCTTGCTCTGCTTATGGAGTATCTCGATTATTTTGCCGTAAAGCTTTTATATCCTATAGTTGAGCTTGATGAACCAAGCAGTGAATTATCACGATACATAGGGGAGACCGAGCGGTATTTTGAAGAGGGGAGCGTCTGCGGAAATCCGAAGGAAAGGTACGGATATACTCAGAAAATTTTTGACGCCATTGAAGAGCTTATACCTGAATTTGAGAATGACGAACAATTCAAGCTGGTAGATGAAATGCTGGAGAAACTGCTCGGCGGTGTTAAAACACATGGAACAAAAAATTCATCTATCGCACAGCTTGCTCGCGAGGGCAGAACTGCGGTAATAGTCAAGCGTTTATTTGACGGAAAGTATAAAAAACCTTACACATACATTAAGGCTGTTGAAGAATTTGAAAAAGATAAAAAAGCCGTGATATTGCTGTCAAATGCCAAGCCTGAAACATGGGAGTATACTGGAAATGAATTGAAAGCAAGTGCGATTCATAAAGATATCAAGGTAAAGGTGACACGTCCTAAGCCTAATCTCAATATGAAAAAAGCCTATCAGAACATATACAGCAAATATAAGCTTAATATTAATTCTTTTAACGCTAAATTTCATCAGCTTTTAAAGGGAATGGCTGAAACAAAAGAGGACAAATGTGCTTTCGGAAACGGAATAACGTCTAAAATGCTTGGTGATGTGAAAAAAAGGTATTGGTACAGAAGTGTACAAGGCATTGACGTTCCCGACGTTGCAATTTTATTCTTAATAGACGGTTCGGGTTCTATGGAGGGAAACCGCAGAAACGGGGCAATGGTTTCTTCTGTTATATTGCATGAGGTATTGTCAAAAAACAATATAGAACATGCAATAGTTGAACACAGAGCTATATTTGATGAGCCGCTTGTGGAGCATAATATTTTAATTGACTTTAATTATAAGCCTAATGACAAGTATAATATTATGCTGCTTGATGCAGAGGACGGAACAAGAGAGGGCTTGTCGCTTATGTGGGCGGAGAAATATCTGTTGGAAAATTCGTCGGCAGAAAATAAAGTTATTGTTGTAATATCAGATGGCGTTCCATATCATTTTGTCGGCGAAAGTGAATATGAACCGCCCGTATCGACAAAAGATACTAAAAATACCGCAGATAAAATTTATAAAAAAGGAATTGAGGTGATTGCGGTTGCTTTGGATGAAAGCAATGAAGAGGCGTGCTATGACGGACTGAAACAAATTTACCGCAGAACAGTAGCATGTGATGATATAAAAAGATTAACAGGACAGCTTCTGACGCTTGTTTCAAGGCTGTTCTTGTAAAAATAGAAAGGAAAATTATAAATTGAACGGACAATATTGACAGCCTGTTTGATGTCAAAACTGACAGAAAAGTTTTGACATCTTTATTTTTTTGCAAAAAAATGTGGGATATGTTTTTGTTTTTCGGCATAAGATGATACAAATTAAACTTTGGTGGGAGGTCATGAAAAAATGAAGGATTATATTGCAGAACGTGCAGTGGAGCTGGCACAGTATATTATTGATAATAATGCTACGGTTCGTTCTGCGGCAAAGGTTTTTAATATTTCCAAATCAACCGTACATATGGTTGTAACAAAACAGAAACTTTTTATATAGAAGTGGCGTAATATTGCGCCTTTCAGAGATTTTACACAGTTTAAAATCTCTCTGTAACAACCGAATAGAAAATGCATAACAGAAAATCCCGAAAACCGCTTAAAATAAGGCTTTCGGGATTTTCTCTGTTTCGTTATTGTTACATCTGTATGGGTATTTTTACTTGCGTATAGCATTTGTATTTTAGTAGATGCTATGCGTTTTTTATCGGGCGGAAATCAGCCGCATTTGCAAGGATTTTTATAAAATATACATTAATCGCAAGATATAAAAAATTGTTACCTGCCCACAAAAAACAGATATTATTTTAGGAATAATGCAGAACGATTATTTTTGCATTAAAACTTGATTTTATTCCCGAAATGTGATATACTATATACAACAACCCGAAAGAGGTATGATTATGGAATATATTAAGGTTTCACAAGCGGCAGAAAAATGGGGGCTCTCTCCGCGCAGAGTCAGACTTTTATGCGCTCAAAACAGAATAGACGGCGTTGTTCAAAAGGGTAAAT
>CAKSGG010000364.1 GCA_934454215.1 uncultured Clostridia bacterium | reverse complement strand
TACAAAGTTACTTTTGGTGGGTTCGGGAGTAGGCTCGGGCGCAGGATTTTTTTCCTTATACTCGTCCGTTTCCATATAATCAAAATAGTCCACTACCGACAAAATTTCCATATCAAGTCCGTCTTTTTTCACATATGGATGACCGTAAAATACAGTATCCCACCCCGATGAAAGCATTACAGATTCGTCTTCTCCGTCATAATAAAGCTCACATTTGTCATAAATACCTTCTCCCGTTAAAACCGTTATCCATTTTTTACTTACACTACCAGTTAAACTTCCGCTCGCACTTACATCCAAATAAATCATTTGTCTATAACGTTTAGAATAATCAACATTATATGCCAAATCTCTTATATCATAACATTTATTTTCTATTTCGTTATGCACAGGCAATATATTGTACATTTTAATTATTGCTTCTTCATATTTTCCGTCTTTTATAAGTTTGCCAAGCTCCTCACTGGAATAATTAATATTTACGTCAACACTCTTAAAGCCGTATTTGCTTTTTTGAATTTTTACGTCTGTGCTGACTTCCAAATCCGAAAAGGAAACATCACGAAGTTTGTTTATATAATTCCCTTCTTCAAGCAAGCTTTGAACGCCGTCTTTCATCTTTTGGTCTTGTTCGTTCTCACGATACATTGCAGAAAGATTTATACACAAAACAGTCACCCCTATAAGCAAGGCAAATATAAGAAGTACTATTCCAACTATGCCTATCTTTTTCTTCGGTCTATTCGCTTTATACAACTCTTCGCTCATATCCCCCGCTCCTTTTTATTACTGTACTTTAATTTTAACATATCTCCCTATGCAAAAATCTGTAGAGAGTATTATTAAATCAATACCCCGTATCCTCATATTCGGTAATATCGCCGTCGTAATACTCTTCCAGCTGGTCGTGCACTTCCCAGTAGTAATTTGCCGCTTCTTCATAGCAGCTGAAGCTGCCCGAATGCGCTTCGTAAAAAGAGTATGAATCTCCGTAGCCAAGAGCATTGTACGGATCGTAAATAGCAGGCTTTTCGTTTTGAGTGCTTTGGGGCGGAGTGTATACAAAGTTACTTTTGGTGGGTTCGGGAGTAGGTTCGGGCGCAGGATTCTTTTCCTTATACTCGTCAGTTTCCATATAATCAAAATAGTCCACTACCGACACAATTTCCATATCATTTCCGTTTTTTTCCATATAAGGATGACCGTAAAATACAGTATCCCACCCCGAGCAAAGCTCTACAGATTCATATATACTGCCATAACAAAGTTCACATGTATCCTTTCTGTCTTCTCCGGTCGAAACTACAATTCGGCTACCGCTACCGTAATATGTTGAGCTATTGTGAACTCTTACATCTAAAAGAGGAATATTCTTATTCCACTTAGAACCCTCTCTTGAATAAGCTGTTTCTAATATATCATGACATTCGCTTCTAATTTTGCTATGCACAGTTAGAATATTGTACATTTTAATTATTGCTTCTTCATATTTTCTGTCTTTTATAAGTTTTCCAAGTTCCTCACTGGAATAATTAAAATTTACATCAACACTTTTAACTCCGTAATTTTTTTTAATTTTTACGTCTGTGCTGACTTCCAAATCCGAAAAGGAAACTTCGCGAAGTTTGTTCATATAATAACCATCTTCAATCAAACTTTGAACGCCGTCTTTCATCTTTTGATCTTCCCCATATTCGCGATACATTACGGAAAAATGTGCAAACAATAGAATCGCCACTATAAACAAGGCGAATATAAGAAGTGATATTCCAATAATTTTACCTACTTTTTTCTTCGGTTTATTCTCTTTGTACAACTCTTTACTCATAATTCCGCTCCTCTTTATTACTGTACCTTAATTTTAACATACCGCCTATGCAAAAATCCGTACAGTGCACAAAATGTCAAATTTTATTTTCAAAATTACAGCGGAGCATAGGCACGCCGTCATTCATAACTTTAAATCCGAATTTTTCATAAAAAGGGGCGTTTTTGCTTTCTTCCGGCACGCCGTATACATAAAGAAAATCCTTGTATTTTTCAATTACCATATTCATCATATGTGCCGCAATTCCTTTGCCCTGATATTCGGGTCTGACAAGAGCATAGTGCATAAAAGCCACCAGCTCACCATCGTCAATAACACGCAAAAGTCCCACAAGTTTTTCACCGTCCCATGCGGTAATCACCGTGCTTGAATTTTTAAGCGCCTTAAAAAGCCTTGCGGGATACTCCCCCGAAACCCAGTTAACAGACAAAAACAATTCCTGCACCTGCTCCTGCGTAAAAATTTTATCTGTTGTGTAAGTTATCTGCATAAAAATCTCCTTGTTACTTCATATATAAAAAATATACACCAAATTATAGTATATTTAAAGTAAGTGATGAATTTATCAGCAGCACAAATTAAAACGGTCGCCAAAAGAGGGAAAACCCTCCCCAGTTTGGTCCCCAACCTTTAAGCTCCTCTATTTTGTTTCCGTCAAGATAATTTTCAACCAAAAATCTGTAAAGTCTTTCACTTGGCCATTCGTGAGCTCTGTCATAATAATACTCCATAGGAAGCTCTATTTTTGGTATATAAGAATCCGTTATCGCAGTAAAATACAT
>CAKSGG010000363.1 GCA_934454215.1 uncultured Clostridia bacterium | reverse complement strand
TGAGGATGACACGCACGTTCTGCTGGGTGCAGCCTACGTGCTGCGATACTGCGAGCATTATTCTGCTGTCCGATGTCTCGGCAGGTGCCTTTGCTCGGAAATCTGCGAACATCGCAATGATGTTCTTCTTTCGTTCGTCCTGCTGCTTCTGCAGCGGTGTTCGAAAATCATAATTGAAATTTTCTCCCATTTTCTTTGTATTTTAAATTATTTTCTTTATCTTTGCAAATGAGTTTTTAAACTCGTTTTGTAATTCGGTTGCAAAAATACAAAAAAGAAATTGAAAAACAATTGTTTTGCAGTTGTTTTTAGTAAGTTTTTAATTAATTTTAAATTGATTTACAATTATGAGTGGAGAAGAATTAAAACAGTATATAAAGCGTTCGGGCTTGACAATGAGCGATGTAGCTAGAGAACTGGGGACTACACCACAGAATGTGCAGGCTCGTCTTGGTCGCAAAACTATAAAAATTGATTTTATCCAAAAGATAAAGGAAATCATCGACAAGTGTGCCCCTCCCCTCCCTGCCGAGATGGAAGAGGCTGTTTTCGGTTCAAATGTCAATGGTTCGAACAGTTCCAACGTCTCGCAGTCGCTTGGCAGTGATGCTGCTCTGCAGGCTAGGGTCGAAAGCTTGGAAAGTGAAAATTCCTTTCTTCGAAAGCAAGTTGAAACCCTGCTTGCCATTGTCGGGCAGAAATAATTTAGTAACTTTGCAAAAGGAAAAAGTATGGTTAGTAAGTTAATTAAAGAGCACGACCGCAGGACGCTGCTTGCAACGTATCTGTATGGTGTCTCCAATCTGTTTATAAGCGGAACGGGTATCGGTGGTTTCTCTCCATTGATTACTGGCGATGAGATAGGGTTGTATAATGTCCTTTTCATCGTCTTCGGTGTCATAGCATCGTGCGCCTTCGCTTATTTCGCTAATAACGTAATGAAGTATAACAATTTAAATGTTTAGAATATGGAACTAGCAACTTTATTTATGTTCATCGGTGCGGTTATCGGCACAAGTCTCGTAATTTGGTCTAAGACTAAATCGGGTCAGAAGTGGTTGCGTGAACTTTAGTTCTCGCTACAGGTACAATATCAACTAAAATTCTAAGTAACGATGAAAGGTGAGGATTTCATAGAACGGAAGGAGAAGATTCTTCTTGCCGCTCTCGGTAAAAGCTGGCTATGGAAGGCCAGCAGGTTAATAATTGGCATCATCCCTCCAGTGGGTGCGCTTGTAATGCTGGTTCACTGCACTCTGCTCTCGTTCGGCATTCGGGTAAAACTCACGGAGTGGATATTCGACTGCTCGCTCTTCGGCTTCATTGCCTGGATAATCGTCAGCCTAGCCTATGGCTTCTGCTGGGTGCATCGAGCGTTCGCTACCTACGGAGTGCTGATTTCGTTCTGCATCGACTTCCAGCGTTCCTTCGGGTTCGGGGTCTTGCGCCAGCCGCTGCACCTGCTGATGGTTGCCCTAGGGCTGCTGCTCTTCTTCGTCTTCATCAAGAAAAAGGCTTGGAATGAGTTCTACGAAAGAAATATAAATCATTTAAATAAATAGCGTATGGGAAGTTTCATTAATGGACTGGCAAAGGGTTTCATTCGCTCTGCTGTCAATCAGGTAGGAAGGGATGCTGGTCGTGTTGTCAGCAATAACATCTATGGCGATGCTCACTCTATACCGCACCGCAATGTTTCCGCTGGTGGTGCTGGCCGCATAACTGGCGTTGGAAAGGTAGAGGATGAGGGGGTCCAGCCTATAGTCCCTTCTGTTGGTGCTGCTTGGTTCTGGGGTTTCGTTGGTTTCGTGTTTAGTATCATCGGTGGAGTTGTCCTGCTGATTGTTGGCTACAGAAAGCTGAAAAACAAACATACCGCCTATGGCTGGCAATATACATCGCAGGCTGTATATGTCGCTGATAATCGATACAAGAGGGGAGAACGGTACGATGGTCGTCAATTGTCTAGGCGTAAGGTAGAGATTGAAGCTGATGATTACACCATAGCAATAAACGAGAAGATAGCAAAGATTTATCTATACTTTGGTTTTACTGCTGTTCTCGGTTATATCCTTACAATGCTAGTTATGTCGAATGTGTAGAATCGATTACCTTCTCGCCTACGAGAAATATCTGCCAGTGCTCACCCCTTCCGAGGTGGATGGGCTGCTGGCTTCTCGCCCCTCGCTGGCTCAGTTGCAGGACTGGTCGCAAAGATTGAATAATCATCGGGCAAGGCTGGAAAGCGTTTTCAGTCGTGCCTACAAAAAGTTAAATGAATAATATGGAAGAGAAAAATCTGATGTCCGCTGATGTTGATATAGCCGTGCGCTTCTTTGATGCCCTCGACCGTTTGAAGGCTGACGGCTGCATAGGCGGTCTTAAGACGATAACGGACCGGTATGGTCTCAACCGCTGGAACGCCATATCCCTTCGAGACAAGCCTGCCGAGTGCTACGGTCGTTTCCGTCCGTCCTGGGTTCAGTTCCTGGTACGCGACTATCATGTCAACCCATACTGGCTGCTCCTTGGTTCGGGTGACTTCTACGCTGCTGGCTTCACGTCAGAAATAGTGAAAAACCTGAATAAAAACTGCACGGAAAAATAGCAGTAGTATTA
>CAKSGG010000362.1 GCA_934454215.1 uncultured Clostridia bacterium | reverse complement strand
ACCATTTAGAGGTCGAAAAAGCCTTATTTTATGCGGCTTTTAAGGGCTGAAATCGGTGATGTAATATAATATCATCACTTTGCTCAAAAATGGGGTTTTATTTTCTACATAACTCAATCTTTTATATTTTTTTCCGATACATCATTTTCAAGCCCACATCGTTTGCAGTTCCATACTCCTGTTTTTATGTCAAAGCCCTCTTGAACATTCATAAAACTTTTGCATTTATCACAAAACCAGTAAATGCACTCGTCCAAAAGAGATTTTTCGGAAATAGCATAACTACAGTTTTCACAAACATAGCATTGTGTGTCTATATTATAAAATAATTTTCCGTAACACGACGGACAAGTCCTTGTTATGTTAAAAATATCAGCGCCTTCCTCCTTCTCGTTTTCATCTAAAAGGCAAATTGATTGAATTTCATTTTTTGAAATTTCAATGTCACAATTATGATTAATGATAATGCTTTCAAACATAGGATTTAAATCATCGGTATATTTTTCTGCAGGATCTATATAATCTGTAACCCAACCTATAAAAATATGTCCATTAACATCAGTAATTTTTATCTTTTTGTTAACATAATCTTTTAAGCTGATAATATGGGAAACTTCATTTTCACAATCAAATTCAGATAATTTATCAAGAATTCTCTCGCATAATTTACCAATCGGTGTAATATTGTATTTTTCGTCAAAACCAAACAATTGTAATTTTTCCGAAACTTTGTTTTCTATCTCCATTAAAATATCATCAGTTAAATTTTCAAAATCAGCATTTATCCCCAATGAATTTATAAAGTTTCTTTCATTTAAGGAAAACATATTTTTACACTCCTTCTTTTTCTAATTCTGCATCAATAACAATTATGTTTTCATCATCATTTTCTCTATGGTTCGGATTTGTTAAAAAGGTATCTTGCAATGCTACTTTCAATTTCTCGCAGCAAGGTTTGAATGACATATATGTAATACCACCCCCGATAATACCGCCTACAACAGGTATTGCCTTTTTGAAAAATCCCGAAAATACTTCTTTTGTCATCCTGACACCAAACCATTTAGATATGCTTTTCACAATTGGGTATATTGTGCCCTTTGTAAGTGCTGTACGCATAAGTTTTTTCTCAACACCTCCAGCAAGAGCTTTAGCCATTGCTTTTAATGCGTGATTTGCTCCCGCAACACCATACATTGCACCAAGACATACAATTAGGATATTCAATGTTTCGGAATCAAAGTTTTGACAATTTTCCTCGGTGTTTATTTCCGGAAATCCATATAAATACATTAATTTTTGTGCTACACGTAACATATACCCGTAATACTGGATAATATCGGCTGAAATTGTTGCCGCCATTGCTGCTCCTCCCGGCATACCTAAAGCAACCGAAATGCCAGTCACGCATTTTTGTTCAAATTTTATTACATTATCAGCTATTTTGTCTAAATCGCTTACTGGTATTCCGGCTGATGACGGCGTATTTGCGATAGCGTTTTCAATAGTGGTTTTGTCATAATTCTTTTCAAATTCTTTGGATAAAAATTCGTTTCTGTTTATTTTGACCCCCGGTGTCTTTAACCCAAGTACAACAATATCCTCAATATCTACTTTTCCATCACCATTCACATCAACAACTGTCGTTATTCTGTTTTTGGATTTTTCGACCAGTTCCTTGGTTTTATCATTTACATTTGATTTAATTGCTCCGATTTTGTCACCAATTTTTTTCTTGTCAAGCATTTTTAATTTCCTCCTTATTTTTAACGCAAAATTTTACCAATAATACAATCAGCCTAAGTCCGCCAGTTAAAAATGTCAGTATCAAGTGCAGCAGCAATCTCATATTTTTGCCTCCTTTTTTATGTTTTCATAACAGCCCTTGTAAATTTCGCGAAATTTACAAGGGCTGTTATGAAGAGTTATCCTAAAATAAAAAAGTGCGCCCCCAATATGAGAACGCACCGAAAAATGCAAACTCCCATTGTTGCCACACAATTCTCAACAAATTTTAGGATAACTCTCTAAACTTGCTATGCGGAATTTGCACTTTTACCAAATTCAAAGCACAGCAAGAAAAAAGGGGATAAGACACCAACGAAAAAGAGTTATACCAATGATAGTTGTTGATTAAATTATGTGGCAACTATATTTTACCACACTTTTTTTCAGAGTGCAATATTTTCATTTAAAATTCTCTGTATTGCTGAAAATTTTTTAACTTGTTTGGCAAAAACAACTTCTCGGTCGTAGTAGTAACAAAGAAAAAGTTGTCAAATCACAATCTCAAGTGTTCATTATATGAGGGGCAAAATAAAATAAAAAAATTTTGCTTTCAAAGTTGCCGAAACGGAATTTTCTGCACTACTTATATAGAGGGCAAGTGAAAAATTTTCATCAAAAAGGGTTTGGGAATATCCCAAAAATCCAAAATCAAATTTGCCGTGTGTGGCTACACGCGCTTTGCTTGCTATTCCGTAAGAATGGCAGGCAAAACAAAATTGATTTTTGGCGAGTGGGTACTCACTCGCTTTGCTTGCTACCCTCAAAACAAACGAAAACAGAGGTGTTATTTTAATGGATAATGAAAGCACATTTAAGGTGTCAATCAGCAGTATGC
>CAKSGG010000361.1 GCA_934454215.1 uncultured Clostridia bacterium | reverse complement strand
TATCGCCCGTTTTAAGCGTATAGGCTGTTACATTTGAGCTGCTGTCATACGTATAGCTCTGCTCGGATGTACCGTTTAAAACACGGCTATAATCATGGTAATCGCAAATATATTTCTTTTTATTTTCATTTCGTGCCTCATTTTGTTTGTCATAGGGCAGGGATTTCCTGCCCTACATTCCTTATACTTGATATAAATTCAAACCTATTTTAATAACTAAGATATACACTTCTCATCTTGCAGTATTCTATCATTTTTAAATCAGTTCCATTCAAACTGCTCATAGTTTACCATATGAGCCGACTTAATAGTATGTTTATTTTCAATAATATATATAGATATATTATTATCCAATATATTCAACTCGAAATTTGAATTATTATTTATGTTCTTATCAATAAAATCATATGCCTTTTCATAAATTGTATCTAATGAAATAACTTTATTTAATTTTTCGCCTCCAGTCGTTCTGTTCCCATACTTTTTAAGATTAATAAATCGTTTTTTATTAATGTCGGCCTTAATTTCGTACGCAATATAAATATCATGTTTCTTTATATTTTTACTAAGTGCATAATACTTAAAAACAATCATCCCCGTCTTATCAATTATCTCCTGTTTTGACGAAAATTCCCACACTATGCTTGAAAGATATGCATCTTTATTATATTGCTTAACTATTTTCTTAGCTTGATATTCTATCTCGTCTATTTCTGCAGCATTAAATTCAACATCTATATTTTTATTTTGCTCTATTGTCACATAATCATCATCTAATACAAAAAATGTAAGCATAGCACAACAAGCAAAGAAAATAATAACAATAAGATATGTAACAAAATTTTTCTTCATAACCGTCACCTCGAATAATAATCATAAAATGCACTGGTATAATTTTCAATTACGTATTCTTATTCAGAACATAGCTTACTGTACTCTTACTCCATTGACTTTTTGTTTCTTCTTCAAGTTTTTTTGCAATTTGGCTGTAACTCAAACCTTGATTTTTTAAGGATTTCATTAAATTTAAGATATTTTCATCAACTCTGCTTTTCCGCCCTGCCCCTCGCACATTTGATACGAGAGGCGGACGATTATTAATTTCTGTACTGATGTTTGAGGTGTTGTTTATCTGTTTCAGAAGATTTTTATTTTCTGCTTTTAACATCTCAATTTTACTCTCATGTTCTGAAATTATTAAAGCAGACGCAGAAACCTGAAATTTTAAATCCTCAATTTCTTTTTCAAGAGACAAATTCTTATCCAAAAGCTTCTGATTTTCTTCTTTTAGTTTTTGAAACATTTAGCAACACCTCATATATTTACTGCTTGTTTCCGTAGAATAAGTATTCAAATATCGCCTCATCACATTCTAAGGAAACAATTTCAAATTTGAACAATCCGATTTTCTTTAAACTCATCAAAATATTTACCTCGCCAATGCTTTCACCATCTAACTTTCCAAATAAATAAACAGTTATTTTTTGGACATTGTTTTTAAATTTATTGTTTCCGTGTCCATATGAACTCTCAAATTGATATTTTCTTTCCTTGCATGCAAATTCAACATTATTACGCAATTCTGCATACTTTGTGTGTTTGTTATTACATATAATTATAGTTTCATCTGTTAGATAATTGTTTATACTATTTATATCATATGTAGAAAATACATTTGAAAAATCAACAGCATATTTCGTATCAATTCTATTCATAAACAATATATAGCATAAATATAAAACAAACAAAACAAAAGCCGATAGCAATATATACCATTTTTTATTCATATTTGCTACTCCTTTCACTGTGCATAAAACACTTTTCCCAATCCATCAGTATTTTTAATATTGTTCCAATTAAAATGATACAGATATACGCTACCACCTGTCGCACCATCATTAATTGGAATGTGCCATGTTGGATTTTGTGAAAAGGATGCATAACCTGTTTGTGCATATGTTGTTACACCTTGTGTATTAGCAAAATTTTGTGCAAAATCTCCGTTTGCGGTATTACACCCATGAAATACTGCATATGGTGATGTCACAACAGCTGTTGTCTTTCCGTTCACTTTTAATGAACGTAACATAGAACCCCACTTTAGTTTAGTGGTATCAGATAAAAATTCTCCTCCTCCACCTGCCACACTAATACCACCTGAATATCCATGAGAATATATATTCATTCCTTCTATTATATCATATCCAGCCCACATTTCCCATGTGCTTTTCATATCGGCTTCATCATCAATACGCTGAATGTCTATTTCGCTCGCTGGAACTCCCATATCTATCAATTCTTGTTTTCTTGTTGCTGCTGCACTGGCAAATGAATTTTCAGCCGTAAATTTCGTCCAGTTTACATTTCCTTGTGAATCCGTATAAGGTTCTAAATCAGCCTTACCATATGACCATGCAATTACATATGTCAATCCACTTGGATCAATATATTTCAATGGATTGTTATTGCAGTAAATATACCAATTTGTACCTTGACGAGCTGGGTCTTCCGAAAGCATGCGTGAAGTTGCAGGATCATAATACCTATTCCTAAGATAAACAAGTCCCGTTTCATTATCGGTATATTCGCCGCAATAGCCGAACGGATTTTGTTCAAAAGCATTTCC
>CAKSGG010000360.1 GCA_934454215.1 uncultured Clostridia bacterium | reverse complement strand
CTTTTTACTCTTATATGTCAAAACATATTGAGTCATTGGTATAAAAGAACCATCTTCTTTCAGAACAACTATCGGCAAGTATCCTCCGATGCATAGAATATCTGGGTTATCAAAAATAAATGCGTCTTCCATTTCTGTACATTGTGTAAATTCTGATGTAAACTCTCTTGCAATCTTCAAAGCTTCTTCGTACGTAACCATATCTAATCTCCATCCCTCAAAAAGTAATAAGTATTCACATACTATTTCTCAGTTACATGTTTAGTATAGAGGTTTGACAGCGCTATTTTTGTGCCTGACAGACGATTTGAAGAAAAAAAGATAACCAATTCAACAAAGAATATGTGTCAATATAAGTAGTAGGCACTTTTTATTCCTTTTGGTTATCTACATTTTAAAATTACATTGCTCTAAAACGGACTCTGTTGATGATTTTAATAACTTCTGATATGTTTTCCCCTAAATATTTTCAATATTTTTAATGAAAATAGTCAAGACTACTGTAGTTGCACTCTTTATGTCTCCGCAGAGTTTCTTCTACCACAAGAGGCCAAACTTCATTTATTTTCTTTCTTATATCTTCTGGAGTATTTTTCTTAATTACAAGGATGGGTTTGTCGATTTCCTTTTGAAAGATTCCTATATACCCCATAGCGAAGTCTAATGCATGCTTGTATTCCTTGTCAGTCATTTTCGTCACTCCTCTCTGAATGTATATACAACAATGCTTTAAAGCCAACAGAAATTACACAGCTCTCAAACAAGTACAAGGAACTGAAACATTTATTGATGGCTTTAGAACGAGCAGAAATTACACAGCTCTCAAACAATCGTGATACGCTTTGAATACTTCCCTGCGCTTTAGAACGAGCAGAAATTACACAGCTCTCAAACTGTTATTTCTCTTTGTGGTCTGTCTTGTTTGCTTTAGAACGAGCAGAAATTACACAGCTCTCAAACTTTGGCTGAATGTAATAAATCTTTATTATGGCTTTAGAACGAGCAGAAATTACACAGCTCTCAAACGATTCCAGAAGTATGTCGATTTTAGTACCAGCTTTAGAACGAGCAGAAATTACACAGCTCTCAAACATGATATTAAATGCAAGTAGCTAGCAATTGCTTTAGAACGAGCAGAAATTACACAGCTCTCAAACAGGCTCTGGATTGCGTTTGCATCATATCCTGCTTTAGAACGAGCAGAAATTACACAGCTCTCAAACAATATAAAGGAACGAAGCGGTTCAAGCTGTTGCTTTAGAACGAGCAGAAATTACACAGCTCTCAAACCGCTATTTCAAAAGAACTGGTTATCATGTAGCTTTAGAACGAGCAGAAATTACACAGCTCTCAAACGTGGCACACCAGGTAGCGGTAAAAGCATGCGCTTTAGAACGAGCAGAAATTACACAGCTCTCAAACGGGGATGAAGATATAAAACACATAAAAGAAGCTTTAGAACGAGCAGAAATTACACAGCTCTCAAACATGCATTGCGGAAAGCATACAGGGGAGGGAGCTTTAGAACGAGCAGAAATTACACAGCTCTCAAACTAGTAGTCTCTTTCATCTTTCTTAAGATAGGCTTTAGAACGAGCAGAAATTACACAGCTCTCAAACTTGGAAACGGTCAGATAGTAGAAGCTCAATGGCTTTAGAACGAGCAGAAATTACACAGCTCTCAAACATAAAAGTGGTATTTTGAGGGGCAGAATACGCTTTAGAACGAGCAGAAATTACACAGCTCTCAAACAGTGCCACGGGCGCCCGTAATAGTAACAAAGCTTTAGAACGAGCAGAAATTACACAGCTCTCAAACAGGCAAACGGTGAAGTTCTTGCAGATGGTGGCTTTAGAACGAGCAGAAATTACACAGCTCTCAAACGTCCATATTACGCTATCCTTTCTATGTACAGCTTTAGAACGAGCAGAAATTACACAGCTCTCAAACTTCAATTTGAAGGTGAACCTTGCAGAACAGCTTTAGAACGAGCAGAAATTACACAGCTCTCAAACCCACTTGGCAAGAATAGCGACACGCTGGACGCTTTAGAACGAGCAGAAATTACACAGCTCTCAAACTAGTACTCTCTTTCGTCCTTTTTAATATAGGCTTTAGAACGAGCAGAAATTACACAGCTCTCAAACAGCCAATATACGCACGGGAATACAACGACAGCTTTAGAACGAGCAGAAATTACACAGCTCTCAAACACTACCTGGGAGTTAGTGAGCATATCGTAAGCTTTAGAACGAGCAGAAATTACACAGCTCTCAAACAACGTGCTTGTTGATGACTGCCCTCTCAGCGCTTTAGAACGAGCAGAAATTACACAGCTCTCAAACTTTGAGATTTTAACGTACATGTCATATACGGCTTTAGAACGAGCAGAAATTACACAGCTCTCAAACCTCAAATGTTTGATTTCCGTGTTTCCAGCGTCCTGGACTGCTAATTCTTATACCTATTATAATACACATAGATCTTTATCTATAATAGTCAAATGAGATATATCATCTAATTCTTCGTGTTGATGTCTTTCAATCATTAAAAGTGGAATCTTTTTATTTTGAAAGAACTTCATCAATTCCACGTATTCTTCATGGTCGACATAATCTTTTAAATTAA
>CAKSGG010000359.1 GCA_934454215.1 uncultured Clostridia bacterium | reverse complement strand
GTCAACAGGTGTTCCCGCATAAATTTTTGCACATATTTTATAGCCTTCGCCAATCTCTGCATTCGGAAGCAGGTTTTCTGCCACGATACCGTCTTGCGAATCGAGTTTTTCAGTTGTATTTTTTAAAACATCATTTCCGTTATATTTCATCGTGCTGTCATTTTCATTCACAGAACTCGTGCCGCACACCGAAACACAACCGAAGCCGTTATCACCGCCCGATACGTTTAAAACTTTCCAACAGTACTCAGCACCGTATACTGCGGGCGGCACTTGAACTGCAAAAACAAATGAAATTGCAAGTGCCAACAGTCTTTTAAAGTTTCTTGATATTTTCATTGCTTTATCTCCTTATCCGATTTGCCGATATAGCCTATAACACCTTATACTACAATAATAAATGCCTGTGCGGCTTTTTTCAACCTATCATTTTTGCTTTTTATCACTCTTTTTTGTCTTGTTGGTTCGCCTTGGTTGACAAGGAAATGCCTGAATGCTATATTCAATGTATATTCTTGTATACGGAGGCTTTGGTATGAAATACAGCTTTAAAAAAGCATTGCCTATATGGCTGAAAAACCTTGAGAACGAAATAAATATTCAGGCGGAGTTTGTTGCCGAATTTGCATACGCACCCGATTTGATGCTTAACATCACCGGTGCAACAACTTTTCGCATATATTTAAACGGGAAGCTCCTGCACTATGGTCCGGCACGCACTGCAAGCGGATACGCAAGAATTGACCGTGTTTCGATTGCCGACTCATTCTTAAATAAAAAAAACCTCCTGAGAATTGAAGCCGTAAGCTATAACTGCAACAGTTATGACGGTGTTATGCAGCCCGGATATATTCAAGCCGAAATTGTTGACTCAAACGGTTATTGCCACGCAGCAACTGGTTATGACTTTTGCACATTTCGGACTTTTTCCCGCATACAAAAATCAATGCGCTATTCATTTCAACGCCACTTTACAGAGGTCTGGAATCTTAATTATAAACCAAAGCCGTGCGAAATCGAAATATGTGCCAATAATCTCACATACCTCGAGCGCCATGCGCCGCTGCCCGATCTAACGGAACTGAACTGTCCCGACGTTTATACATACGGAGATTTTACCGTGAACGAAAACCGCAAACCGCATGAATACGAATATCGGTGGATGGACCGCTTTATAAACGGAATATCCGAAAACTTTATCGGCTATCTGCCGAGCGAACTGGATGCAAATCCGCTGAGTATTTATCTGAAAACGGAATACACACTTGAGCATAAAACGGCTCAATTGCCTATCACACTGAACTGCGGACAGTTTATGATGAGCGACCTTGACAAACTTCAAACCGGCATGATAAAACTTAAATTCAATGCAAAAAAAGACAGCCGTATACTTGTTGTATTTGACGAGATTATTCGCGGCGGCAGACTTGCCCCCTCTGAAACTGTGAACATAATACAGCTTGACGCAAGCGGCGAAACAAATTTTACCTCATTTGAGGTCTACAGCCTTAAATATCTTGCAATTTTTGTCATCGGCGGAGAAATAGATTTGCACAGTATAGGTATTGTTTCGTACAAAAACCCGTTGCCCTCACCGCCGAACCTTAATTGCAGTGACAAAAATGTTCTCAGTATTTATAAAGCGGCTCTTGAAACTTACCGTCAAAATGCGGTTGATTTATACACCGACTGTCCGGGCAGAGAAAGAGCCGGCTGGCTTTGCGACAGTTATTATACTGCAATGGCAGAATTTGCTTTTACGGGAAAAACTGCGGTTGAAGACGCTTTTATCGAAAACTATTTGCTTCAAAGCTGCCCTGATATTCCCAAAGGTATGCTCCCCATGTGTTATCCCGCAGACCACCCAAACGGTGATTTTATTCCGCAATGGGCAATGTGGTTTGTTCTCGAAATTGACGGCTACGCCAAAAGGAATCCTGACTTTAATGTAAACTCCTTCAGGGATACCGCATACAACCTTCTTGAATTTTACGGTAAATTCGAAAACGAGATTGGTCTGCTTGAGGATATGCCCGGATGGAACTTCGTTGAATGGTCACGGGCAAACGATTGGACAAAAGGCGTAAACTTTCCGACAAATATGCTGTACAGCCATATACTTCTTATCGTTGGGCAAATGTTTGCGGACAGCACGCTTATAAAAAAATCAGACAGAATAAAACGTGAGGTACAGCGGCTTTCGTACAACGGAGAGTTTTTCCGTGACCAAGCCGTTCGTGACGGTGACGGTAATTTAAACTGCTTGCCGCACATCTCGGAGGTATGTCAATATTACGCATTCAGATTCGGCATCGCAGATCGGGAAAGCTTCTCAAATCTTCATCGAACTCTTATATGCGAGTTTACTCCGAATCGCACAATATATCCCGAAATTGAAAAAGTCAATGCTTTTATGGGAATGTACCTGCGGATGGAGCTTTTAAAAGAATGGGGAGAAAAGAACATTTTGATTAAAGAAATCAAAGACTTTTTTGCCCATATGGAAAGCAAAACAGGCACCCTCTGGGAACACAAAGAGCCAAACGGAAGTCTAAGTCACGGCTTTGCGTCATATGTCGGTGCATTGTTGCTTGAAATCTATAACAAAAAGCTTTAGTTCGAATTATTAACTATAAAAT
>CAKSGG010000358.1 GCA_934454215.1 uncultured Clostridia bacterium | reverse complement strand
CCAGAGAATTTATGCACAGGCGTATCGTTCTTGTAGTATGCAGGTAGTGGCATCCAAAACATCTTTTCCGCCGACTCAGGAAATAGCTTCTGCTGATTCCGCAGCGTCAGCGGACTGACATAGCAGACTTTTTCCGCTAACGACAGCAACCGCTTTTCTTCCCGACGTACACACTCCTGACTATTGAAGCCATACACATCAGAATACCAAGGATCCTCCCAAATCTGGATCCAGTGTTTGGCTTTGATCCTACTTGTTTTGAGAAGCCTGTATGCAGCCAAGTGGCTAACCGGGGGATGCGAAATCGAAATCACAAGGTCGAAGCTAACGTCGCAGGAAAATCTCTTGCATTTTTGATAAAATACCTTATCCATACCATAAGGACCATATAATGCGCGGATTCGGCTTTTTATGCTCTGAATCAGGCCATCTGGCTGCCTACTAGGCGTAGCAACCGTTCCTTCCGTATGCTGCTCATCTGCGCTGAACATACCTTTTTTGAAGTGCGAAAGACGTTCGTATAGGGAAATGGCCCGTATATAGTGACGATCGATCTCATCCGGAATTTTCATTGACAAGTCTGCCGGATAGTCTGCCGGATCTATACTTAATGACGATACATGTGCGCCAGCATCAACAAGTCCTTGCAGATACGCAAGGTGGCATAGATTCGCAGAGCTGTTTACAGACAGGCAATATCCATTTATGACCAATACATTCATATTATTTACCTTTGTGAATCAGTTTCAGCAGCATATCTTCCACTGCGCGGACAGTATTTTCCGTGCTGAAGGTTTTGCCTCGTTCGATAGCCTTTTCCTTATAGCGAGCAAGCTTGTCCGGATGATCCAGCAAATCCTTGATTCCCTGATACAACGCTTCCTCGCTGTTTTCAGTCACAATGCCCCATTCGTTGTGCTCACCCAGCATTTCCTTCATGCCAGAAACTTCAACGGTGCAGACAGGCGTTCCAACGATTAGCGCCTCAGTGGCCGCAGTAGAAAATCCCTCCGCAAAGCTGGCGCAGACGAAAAGGTCACACTTTGAGACATACTTATAGGGATTGGTCTGGTAGCCAAGCAGGGTGACAGCTTCTTGCAGGTTATTTGCTTGAATAAAGCGTTCCATTTCCTGTTGAAGCGGACCAATGCCAAGAATATAAAGGTGTATAGAATACCTTTCATCTCGCAGCCGCTTGATGATGGACAGCAGCCGCATATAGCCCTTGGATTCTTTCAGCGTTCCGACCGCCATCAGCCGCATATTCTCGTCATCCATCAGTTCCGGTGCAGCATCATTTGCGTTAGCCAGTATTTTCTCGGACTCCACTGTGTTGTACAGCACATGGCAGGGTTTCTGAAAATTCAGGATGCGGCAGAAATCATCATGGACATACTGCGAGACGCACACGGTCTTGTCAAAGTGGTCATAGCACTTGCGCGCTTCGCGCTCACTGCGGAACGAGCCTGACAGGCGTTCCATCGTATGCTGCTCCACATGAATCCACGATACGAGCTTGGTATTCGCGTCACTACAACCACTGATGACACGTGCAGAAGGGCCTTCGAGGTAGGAAACCTCGATATCGTAATGCTCCTTCACGCACATGCGATGAAGCTGGGTCGGTGTCAGTAACTTCATTAACTTGCTATTTCCAGGTACCTCTTTCGGAAATACCGCATGGAAGTGGATGTCCGGCGCAAGGAACTGCTCGTTCACGCCGCCGCCAAAGAGCGCCGTCACAGAGATGTCAAATTTTGAGCGATCCATGTTGTTGACCAAGTTGACCAGCACCTTTTCGGCACCGCCTTGGCCGAGATCATGGATGAGAAAAAGTGTTTTTTTCATAATTCAAATCTAAACTTTCTGCCCAATATATGAAATCACAAGCAGCATTAATAACTACATCCTTGTGATTAAAATCTTCTCTGAGCATTGTTATTTAATAACTAACTTTCGCAGGGCAGATTTCAATTTTGGTGGAAACAGCCACGACAATATCGGCTTAATACAGTAAATTCTATAGTAAAATGGCAGTCCAACCATCTTGCATCCGTACCAGATGATATAGGATGCATGTAGCATGTATTTGATCTTACGCCGCTTGTATGCGGCACTGTCCATACGGACAAAATATAGCGGCTTCTGAAGATTAGCTCCTTTAAAACCGGCTGCAAAAAAGCGATACCATAAATCCACATCTTCGGTCCGAACAGTATGCTTTGAAATGCAATACCCATTTAGCTCATTCATTGCCGATGTACGCATCATAATGGTAGCATGTGAAAACGGAGCGCCTTTGGGCAAATCAAATTTGGTTGGATATTGCTTGCTTTCGATAATGTTCTTCTTGCCAAATTCATCAAAGGCTTGCATATATGTGCCTACCAAGTCAAATTCAGAATGACGTTCTAAATACATTACCTGCTCCTCGAGCCGTGTTTCTGCAGATATATCATCACAGTCCATTCGAGCAATGTAAGTACCTCGCACATATTTCAAGCAGTGATTCAGGGAAGCCGCTAACCCGCAGTTTTTTTCATTATGAATAACTACGATTCTCGAATCCCTTTTCGCATAATCGAAAAGAATCTTAGGTGTATCATCTGTTGAGCTGTCATCACAAGCTATCAATTCCCAATGTGTATATG
>CAKSGG010000357.1 GCA_934454215.1 uncultured Clostridia bacterium | reverse complement strand
ATTAGTAAAAGCCCGTCCAACCAGCGGGAAGCTCCATGTAGTGACAGCCAACGCAACTCAGAGTGGACGTCGTGCCATCGATCGAGTGACAGTCAGAGCAGTTCACGAGACCATTGTGATTATCGTGCACGTTATACAAACCCTGCTTGTTGTACACAGTCACATCGCCAGGAAGCATCGTGGAATCAACGATGGAGTCCCAGTCATGACAACCCAGGCAAAATTCACGGGTACCAAGCGTAGCAGCCGACTTCTCAACCGGTGCCGCGTCCTGTGCCAGAGCAGCCTGGGCATCAGCGGCAACCTTCTCCAAATCAAGACCGAGCCCCTGATGAAGCGCCAGAACGTTCTCCGTACCAGCCTTGTCCGAATCGCCGTCAGAGACGTCTGCCATCGCAAACGCCGCAAAACCGAGCGCTCCAACGAGCGCGGCCGCAGCCAGGGCACTTATAACCTGAGGCATCTTTCGTCCAGAAGTCATGCAGTCTCTGTTCTTCCTCATAGTCTCTCCTCCTTGGTTTGCCATTACGATAAGACGCCGACGTTCATCCGCGCCCATTAACAACTATGGTCTTTACCGGATGGACCAGCGAGCCATAAACCATGGCGTTTCAACTCCGCGCCCCTCTCATAAAGCATGGGGGTTGACTATATTTTGGCAGGTAGAATGCAGGAAATTAAAAAACAGTTCCGTAAGAATATCCTATCCTCCCGCCCATTCGAACATGCAATACGTGCGATAATCATTGCGACAGAAACCAGGAGGGATATGGCGTGCAGTCAAATGAGGCGAGGATAATTCAGACGGCCCAACAACATACGGCCAGTACACATAAAACAAGTCCTAACGACTCGTTCATCGCATTGGTTTTAGGGCTAACTTTTTGGTGGCCGTTCTTCCGCAAATACGAATACTCTGCCCTCTTTGCTTTTTATCAACAACCGGTCGAAACAATGTGGTTCGCCTATACGCCCACAATGATCGGGCTGGGCTTCGCCTTGCTTGTCGGCGCTATCGCCCACAAACATCTCGAGCATTTAATCGAGAAGCACCACCTGGCTGCAGGCCTTGCCTGCATAACAGGGAGCCTCGGGTGGACCCTGACTCTTATTGCTCCATTTTTCAACATCTTCACCCAGTTTATGCTCGCCATAGGCTGCCTTTTGAGCTCACTCGGCTATGCCTGGTTAACACTATGCTGGGGATTCAGCATCTGCTCTCTGTCCTCATCGCGCTCCGCTTTAGCAATCCTCCTTGCCTTTGCAGCGAGCTCCGTACTGCAGCTCACGGCTTTCCTCCCCTTCCTCGTCGTGGTCATGATTGCCGTCGTTGCACCAACTTTGTCTGGAATCGCCTGGCTTTGCTGCAGCACATCAACGCAGGATTGTGACACCTACGAGCCCCAGACTGCCTCTCGTTCAATGCCCCTCGGCATCATCGGGATACTTGGTCTCTTTCTTATTGCAGGTCGTCTTGCCGTGGGGTTGTTAGCGTATGTAACTGTGGCCGTGCCAGACAACGACCGGCTCCTTACCATTATTTGTTCATTGGCAATATCGGCACTTGTTCTCGTCGCGTCCCGATACATACAAGACAAAGGAAGGTTGTTTCAGATTACCTGGAGCGGTCTTGTCGTGATCTTCATGGCGGGAATGTTCTCCCTGCTTGTCAACAACGAGACGATGGGCCATGTCGCCACCGCCTCACTCTCCGCCGTGCTAGGATGCTTTGAAGTCGAGTTATTCGCCATTGTTGCAATGACAGCAAAGGGCTGCGGCGTTTCAGGAGTATCAGCATTTGGGTTTACCGTACTTTTATTCCGCGTGCTGCCTAACTTCTTGGGCAAAAACCTCACGCCGATTCTTATCGGGACGGACCCCTCATGGGCCCAGCAAGTGACATCTTTTGTCGTCCCATTTATGACGTTTCTTGCCGTAGTGGCAACCATTATCTTTATGAATGCGCGCACGATGGGAAAGATTTCCTGGTTCAGCAACATGAATCCAACTGGCATCGCACCTGAAGACATAGAGGGCGCTTTTTGCTGGAATACGCAAGCAATGGAGACCCACAATCAGGCATCTCCTACCGCAACCTGCAAGATGCTTGCATCCCAATTCGGCCTTACGGCCAGAGAAGTCGATGTATTACTTCTCGTGAGCGAGGGGCGAAGCTATCAAAAGATTGCCGACTCACTCGGCATTTCCCTGGGCACTGTGCAGGGACACGTCAAATGCCTTTATCGCAAGCTTGGGGTCCACACTAAACAAGAAGTCATCGAGCTGGTAAGAAACTCATAGCTCAATAACCCTTCGCCCAGGCCCTTCAGGGATAGGGCACGGTCAACCTATCCCTGTACATAAGAACTCAAAGGGCCACCTGGGCATCAATCCCAGGCGGCCCCGCGCTCTTTAATCGTTCGCCACAGATGTCTACTCCGCCGCCAGGCAGCCTTCGAGCCAGCAGAGCACGTCGGAAAAGACCTCGTCGCGGTTCGTCTCGTTGAGGAGCTCGTGGCGGGCATCGGGGTAAATCTTCTCTTGCACGTCACGCACACCGCAGGCGCGCATGAGACGGGCAACCTTGGGGATGGCCTCGCCGTTGTTGCCAACAGGATCCTGCGAGCCAGCGATGAGCAGCACCGGCACCTCA
>CAKSGG010000356.1 GCA_934454215.1 uncultured Clostridia bacterium | reverse complement strand
TGTGTGGTTCTGAAAGAAAAAGATGCAACAGAACTTATTACACAAATACAGGGTTCTTTTGCTGATGAAGCCGCTATGGTAGGAGTGGATACAACAGCGTATAATAAGCTTACTCCAACTCAAAAACAAACAGTTTGTGAGATGTTTGTGCAAAACAGAGGAAATGAAAATGAGGTACAATTGTTGAATAAATGTATTTATTCACAATATATATCGGTGTGTTCCGAAAATGAACGTGTTTTAACTTTAAAAAAATTAAATCCCACATATGGAAAATATGAGGTTAAAACATTAACCGAAAAAGATAAGAAAAAAGTATCCGATTATATGTCCGGATGCAAAATAGAGGTTTTTGGAGATATTGCCAAGATGTTCGGCAGAGGTGCTGTTCTGACGGAACTCTCGAATGCACGTAAAGATGATATAACCGAAATATTGAGTGCAAATAACGAGTTGCTTGAACTTGCCGCAACTTCCGAATACAGCAGTTATTTGAAATTATCTGTTGACGATAGGCAGAAAACCAACGAAAAAATAGTTGCAAGATTGGGCGGAAAGGTAGTTTCGATGTCAGAATTAAAAAGTATTTTATCGGCATCAATAACAAAACAGGACTTGCCGGACAACTCAAATAAAGTTTCGACATCCACCTCGGGTGCACCGGCACCCACACAGTCAAATGTAGGCAATAACAAAACTACGAATTTTAGTGACATTGATAATGTAAAATGGGCACAGGAAGCAATAAATGTATTGGCTGCAAAGGGCATAGTGTTCGGCGTTGCGGATAATCAGTTTGCTCCTGATTCGAATGTTACAAGGGAAGCATTTGTGAAGATGATTCTTTTGTCCGCAAATGTTTTTGAAAAAGGGCATACAAGCACTTTTGAAGATGTAGATAATTCGCAGTGGTATGGAGAATATATTGGTTGTGCGCAGACCAAAAACATAGTCAATGGTATTACTGACACGCAATTCGGAGTGGGAATGTCGATTACAAGACAAGATATGGCGGTTATGCTTGTAAGAATTGCCAACACGACGGGAATATCTCTCGGAAAAAATCGAAATTATAATAATTTTGCCGATCAGAATGAAATTGCGGATTATGCGGTTGAGGCTGTAAAAACATTATATTGTGCCGATGTTATCAACGGTGATGAAAACGGCAACTTTTGTCCTAACGATTCCTTGACAAGAGCGGAAGCGGCAAAGGTAATCTATGAGATGTGTTTTGCGGCAAAGAAAAAGAGTAGTACATATTCTTCGCAGACTGCGGCAACGGATAGTGAGTATAAAAAGAATGTGAAATTTTTAACAGGCGTTGAAATTATTTCTGATGATTATTTGCAAATAAATGAGAGCGAAAACATTTCGTCTGGAAGTTTTATCAATACTGCGGTAACCCTTACGCAAAAGGATTTATTTTCCGGAGACACTTTGGGAGATATTGCAAAGAGTATTGCTAAAAGTTATGGTATGATAAATGATAATTACAGTGACTCCAAAACGCTCACTGTAGGAGAAGCGGCGGAAATACTTGTTCGTTCCATAGGATATGCAGCAATTGTTGAAGACGGCAACTATTGGAGTTGGGCATCCAAGTTGAAAATACTTGATGGCGTATATCAGAGTGCCAATGACGTGCTTACGGCAAAGTCTGCTGTCAAGATGTTCAAAAATACTGCATTTGCCACTCCGGCAGTTGCTGAGTACGGTACTAATTTGAGTATCAAAGTATTGCAAGGTGAAACGGTTCTTGAAACTGTTAAAGGTATATACAAGGACACAGGAATTGTAACAGCAAATGAAATAACTTCACTTTATGAGCCGGATGGATTGCGAGAAAATGAAATAAAAATAGATTCCGCAAAATATCAATGTTATACTTCGGAATATAACGATTATTTGGGATACAAAGTATTGTTCTATGCCAAAGAAGACGACGACGATGATGTTTTGAAGTATGCAGAAATCATATCTGATAAGACGACGGTTATTAAAGCAGAAGAATTCGAATCTGTTTCGCCGGATTTCAGAACAATTAAATATGATGATGGAAAGAGAACAAGAAGTTTAGATATCAGTGCAACACCAAATGTTATTTTTAACGGAAAATATTACAGTGATTACACAATGGATGATTTTCAAATAGAAAGCGGAGATATTACAGTTGTCAAAAATTCATCAGACAGTGTTGATACGATTATCATAAATTCATATGAAACAATGATATTTGACAGACTTTCATATGATAAGAGCAAAATCTACAATAAATATTCACATAGCGGCGTTACAACGGAAATAAACTTCGAAGATGCGGATTATATTATAATCAAAAATGATGAGGAAATAAGTCTTGCAGATTTGAAAGAATGGGATGTAATAAGCTTAAGAGCATCAAAAAGCGGCTCTGATCCTTATTATAAACTGATTGTTTCCGATGTTCGTGAAGAAGCACTTACAGAAAGCTACTCGCAAAGCGATAAAACGGTTACATCAATAGGATACATATATGATATAGCCAAATCCTATTATGATAGCTTTAGCGAAAACAAGGGTGTTGGCGAAATGCTTAAACTTGGTGAAAATCAAATTTATTTGCTTGATGCCTTTGGAAGAGTTGCGGTAGTGTTGGCTGATGAAACTTCACAGAATAATGAATATATGTACAT
>CAKSGG010000355.1 GCA_934454215.1 uncultured Clostridia bacterium | reverse complement strand
TCAACGCCGATAATATCACGATTCAAAAGCTTTGCTTCAACGAGGGTAGTTCCACCACCTGCAAATTGGTCAAGAACTACATCGCCCTCTTTTGAATATCTTAATATAATGTTTCGTGGAATATATGGCGACCAATTTCCACGCCATTTTGCATCGTGAGTTGCCCAATCTCCACGCTTCGGAAAAGACCAATACAATGAATTGTTTTTATATTTTTTTGCGATAATGTCCTCTTCCCAAAAATTCAATAATGCCCTTGTTTCTTAAAATTTGCAATTGTTGTCTTATTTTCGCCTCGATATTATTGTTGGTTATATGTTTTTTTTGAAGCACTTCTACGAAAGTATAAACATCTTGCAGCGAAAACTCAACAGAATCAATAGCATTTATACAGGTCAAGACATCTAAAAGCCAACCTCGATTTTCAATGTTATTTATTTGCAATTTTTTAATCTTTGAATATTCTTCTGTTACGGTTTTTACATCTGACAATTTTTGTCGGTTTATTATTGCGATTTTCCCTTGTTTTGGAATATCAGAATATAAAATATTGCATCCAATCCACCCAGCTCTTTTAGCATTTGCGGATAACGGCTTTCTCTTTTCTATTATTGATGGGGTAAAAAAGAATTTAGGAATAAGAGTAAGATTAACCACTTGAAAATCAGCGGAATATTGCATAACGAATAAATCCGGATTGTCTGAGCTTGTAATTCTATCTATCATTGTTGAATAGGCACCATCTGCAATTTTATTACCGATATTCCCACATTTACTTTTTAACTCAAAGATTTCTCCACAATAGCTGCACGATAAATCTGCAACAGGCATATTATTATTTAATTTTGAAATGTGAGGGCTTCCGCAAATAGGGCAAAATACATTGTGAGCAACCCAACTTTCACTCATAACCCTTATTTTTTGCGAATTGCTTTTGTAATTATTTGCAAGTTCAGTATTAAAAAAATAATCCATTAAAACTCTGTCCATTCTGTTGTTTCTGTACTATCTTCATTTTCAACCTGTATTTGTTTTGCTATTAATGTTCCGGGTGCAAGCACGAATTTCCCCTCGTCATACTTTTCTTTAGCAATAGACACAGCTTCTTCTATAGAGTTAGCGTTTATTTTGAAGTCCTGACTTATTAATTCTTCAATTGTTACAGAAAAAATCATATGAATCCTCTTTTTTAACAATAATTTTTGCGCCCTTTTTATCCATTTCATCAACAAATTGTGCAAGCTCAATCTGTTCCTCATCGTTGAACAAATTCTCGGTATATGCCGTAAAACTTGCCGTATCTGTAATAGGTCTGTATGGCGGATCAAAATAAACAAAGGTATTTTCGTCAATAAAGTCTGCCGATTTTCTGTAATCTCCGCATACGATAGTAACTCTCTGCAACTTCTCAGATACTGCTTTGAGATTGTTTTCATCGCAAATCATCGGATTTTTATATGCTCCCATAGGAACGTTAAACAACCCTTTTTTGTTTACTCGGAAAAGACCGTTGAAACAGGTTTTATTAAGAAAAATCATCAATGCCGCTTTTTCGATATTGATGTTCTCGTTTCCATTGACCTTTAAATCATTAAAACGTTCACGCTTTTCCATATAATATGCTTTGCGATTATCTGTATCTGACGGAATAAAATCGCTCTGCATAGCGTAAAGCATTTCTGTCAATGCATCAACATCATCACGGATAATGCTATATGTATTGATAAGTTCTGCATTAATATCGCTGATATAAACTTCTTCTAAATCGTATTTGCTAAGTATATCAAACAAAACTGCACCACCGCCAACAAATGGCTCAGCATATTTTGTAATTCTTCCACTATCAAACGGATAGTAACATTCAATCTCTTTAATGAGCTGACCTTTGCCGCCTGCCCATTTCAAGAAAGGTTTAACCGCTTTTTCATCAGTTTTACTGTAACGTGTACTTCTTGCATCAATCGGTTTTTCAGCGGTTGCGGGTATAATCCACATATTGCCTATCATAGTAGCATTTTCAATTCTGTTTTCAGAGCAAAGAACAGCAACACGTCTTTGGGAAATCCCCCATTTATCAGCCGCTTCTCTTGCAGACATATATTCCATAACAACCTCCTGAATACACTGAGTTTGTACTTGTATAATATTATATTCTAAAACTCGAATAATAGCAATACCATTTTTAAAAAATGATTGTAAACTTTTTTATTGTTCTAAAAAAGTAAGTGCGGCAAGAATTTCTCCCTGCCGCCGCTACAATTATATTGCATAAATTATTTCTGCATTTACAATTTCCGTTGCACGATTACAGATATTATTCATCTTCTGCACCCAAAATATCGTATCGGTGTTTCAAGCTTTTTAGTTCAAGTGTAAGCTGCAATAACCCTGCCAACGACAAAAAACCCGTACTGACTTTAATCCGTCAGTACGGGGTTTAATGTTAATATGGTATTTTTGCGAGCCACAAGATATTACTTTTTACTCACAAACCACTCGATACATACGATAAAGGGTACCGAGCAGAATCTTATCAAAATCTTATCAACGGGCTCTTTGAAAACCTTGAAACCCTTGATATTACTGGGGTTTCAGACATTTTCGATTTATTCCCACTCGACTTTTCCTAACTAATTTTGTTTAGAAATTATTCTCTGCCGAGTATGTAAATCCTTTGATTAT
>CAKSGG010000354.1 GCA_934454215.1 uncultured Clostridia bacterium | reverse complement strand
CACCTGACACATAGCCAATAACATTACTTGCAATAACACTATCACATGGTTCCGCCTATTCTCCCATTATCCATTTCTAAAACGAAGTTCTATCAATTGCATAGTTGATGGCTTGTCTTACTTTGGTATCCTTGAAAGGTCCCCATTTGCAGTTAAAGCCTACATGTGCAACTCGATTAGTTTCATCATATCTCACTTTAGCAATATCGCTGCTCTCAACTTCGGCAACATCTTGATTCGCAATACTGTCTGCGAACTGTGCTTCACCTGATAAAACCATATTAAGTCTTGTTGATGCTTCGCTCACGTAAAGTAACTTCACTTTTTTGATTTCAGGGGCTCCTCCCCAATAATCTTCATTCGCTTCCATGT
This sequence comes from uncultured Clostridia bacterium, assembly GCA_934454215.1. Classification (GTDB taxonomy): domain Bacteria; phylum Bacillota; class Clostridia; order UBA1381; family UBA1381; genus Ornithomonoglobus_A. The sequence continues at coordinate 2,321 of CAKSGG010000354.1, read as the reverse complement.
AAATATGGTCACCGGTTTCGAATTCTGTAAGTTTATATGGTCCTGTACCGTCCACGACTGTGCCAATTTGATCACCTTGATTTGCAATTACATCACTGTTTAGGATTACTCCTGTAGAATGCGCAATAAGATTCATAAAATTACCAATCGGCATCTCGGTAATAAGATTTACAGTATAGTCATTAATTTTTTGAGCATCAATAAGTCCATCAAAATCTGTGACAGTCACCCCATCATTTTTATGGATTATCCGTTGGAAAGTCGCAACAACATCATCAGCATTCATTTCTTTTCCACTATGAAACTTTACGCCTCGCCTTAAATGAAATGTCCAAACGCAACCATCCTCACTCACATCGTAGGACTCTGCTAATGCGGGAGTGAAATTTCCTTCCGCATCACAAAAATAGAGAGGATCATATAAATTCTGATTTACCGTCCCTTGAGTCGAACTCTCAGGGACACCTGGATCCAACTGCAAAACTTGCCCTGAAAGTGCAACAACAATTGTATCCTGCTGAATACTCTCACCATTTTCATTTGTCCCACATGCCGAAAAGGCGATAGTTACACAAAAAATCATAATTATTGCAAAGAATTTCTTATAGTTCTTCATATTTTTTTTCCTTTCTATACTATGCACTGAACCGAAAATCATCGTAAATATGCAGTCTTACAGTTTTAAGCAACCAGAACTAAATGAACACTCTGATTCCTTGATTATTATCCGTCGTTTTCTCCGCGTTCAAAAAACATCGTTTTTCGTCGAAAAAATGAAAGCGCCACATCAAAAATTGTGCGTGGAACAATCCATGATAGACGCAAGCTAGCCATCATTCTTCATATCAATCCCTCCTTTTTCAACTGTGCATTTCACATTGTGGAATTGTGTTTCTTTTTTTCTTCATATTATGCTCTATTTTATCTTTTGTCAAGATGTTTTTGAAAAGTTATTGAACTATATTTCTCAATGTGTTACAATTAACACGCTTAAAAAGTTTACAAAAAATATTTGTTGTTTATCGCTATTTATGGAGAAAAAAACATGTCTGAAGAAATAAAAACCATTGCTGTTATCGAAAAATCTATTGCTATTTTGGAATATCTTACGAATCACCCAAAAGGTGTTTCTTTATCAAGTATTTCACATAATATAAACATAAATAAAAGCACTGTATATCGTATTTTACAAACTCTCAAGCTATATAACTACGTGCAACAAGATCAAACTACCGGTTATTATAAGTTAGGCCCTCGGTTATTCATTTTTTCCTCTTTCATTTCAAATTTTAATTTGTCATCTTTTATCTTGCCTTATATGCAGGAATTTTCCGATACGACAGAATATTCTACTAATTTGGCCATATTAGAAGAAAATTTCTCCATCACAATTGAAACATATGTTCCCTCCATTAATTCTTCTATAAGGATAGAAGCTGAAAAAGGCTTTAAGAGTAACCTTTATTGTTGTGCTTCAGGTAAGGTTTTTCTTTCAGCTTTTTCTGATGCAAAGTTGAAACAATATCTTTCAGATACAACTTTGACACCTTTAACAAGCCATACCATTATTGATCCTAATAAATTAAAAGAGGATATAAAAAAAGTAAAAGATAGAGGTTATGCTATTGAAAAAATGGAGAATGAAGAGCATATTATCTCTTTAGCCGCTCCAATAATTAATGCTCACGGTGAGGTTCAAGCATCTCTCGCTATGATGGCGTTGGCACAAACTTTATCCGATGATAAAATTTCAAGTTTAGGAACCCATCTCAAGCGAGTTTCAAAATTTGCCTCTCAGGCATTGGGTGCAAACACTGATTAGATAGAACTTATATTTTTCTTGACACAAAAAAATTTCACGTCAAACGCTTTATAACAAGCTAAAGAAATATGAATTACTTTAGGATGGATTTGCTAATCAGACTTAGATTTTCGATGATGAGTCATATCATACTATGCATGGTGCCATTCGTCAGATTATGTAGCGATAACTTTCGCCAGATTATTTGAAGCTGATAATGCAGTCTGATACGATGAGCATTTTATCAGCACCGTTCCCTTAAATGAAAAGGATCATACACAGCACGTAGGCGGCATGATCCCAAATGTTGAACATGGATAATAAATAAAACTGTACCGCGACGCAGGCTGTCGGTAAGTGCGTCCCCGATTCAAGCAAAATGCTTGTTCAGGGATCGGAGACGCCTTCAAGCGTAAGCGTACTGTCTGCAGTGCTCTGCAATCACAGCTTCACGATCCGGTCGCTGATATGCTCCACCATCGGCAGGTCATGGGAGATGAGGAGGAGGCTGAGGCCTCGC
>CAKSGG010000353.1 GCA_934454215.1 uncultured Clostridia bacterium | reverse complement strand
ACATATTTGTATAACTATAACAATGTACACGTCGGGATCGACATTGATGAATTCAAGAAAATGGATTTGTGGGATAACGAATGGAAAGACGGCGATACGCAAAACATGCTCAAATTCAACGGATACAAATTTCTTATGAGAGTAACGCCGAGCCGTATGGATTCTAATGGAAATGTAGCGGAAGACGGTATTTCGAGCGTTGTATTTGCTGCCGCAAACGATCCGTTAAAATTCAATATTTCAGCCGACGGTAATAATTACAGCAAAATTGCACTACTGGCCGGTAAAACTATGGATGACAAGTATGGAAACGGGTATCCGTATGCATATGCAAATATGTATGTAACACTCAATTACGCTGACGGAACGTCGGAGAGAAAAACGGCTGACTTATCATCGACAGAGGGTGCAGACAGACCCGCGGACTGGCAAGGAATCGCTGCACCGGCAACAGGAACTGAACCCTGGATGAATTTTACGCCGGAAAAGGCGTATATATCATTCTATGAATTTGATATCGACACGAGCAAGACTTTAGAGAGCGTGTCGGTAGAAATGGAACAGGCAGCACTTCTTTATGCAATGTCTTTTGCAATGACAAAGAAAGAACAAATGATTTCATACCTGAATGAAAAATTTGCTCAAAATGATGTTACGGATGAAGAATTTGCAACAATTATCGCATACATTGATGAACTGACAGCGGCAGGATTCGATGTAGCCACAGAGGTGACGGGATATGACAAGCTGCCGTCCTTTGCTGAAAAGACAAGCAATGCAATTGTCATGAATAACGGGGCAAGAACGGTCAGCGAAAATACAATGACTGTTAGTGCCGAACTTGAAAACAAGTGGGTTACAGATGCTGTCAGCGGTTATGCAATAGCGGCTCTGTATGATTCCGAAACAAATCAACTGCTTGAAGTTTATATAACGCCGGAGGTTAAAACGTTTGCAAAGGGCAGTGCTGTGACGGTGTCACATGATTTTGATATATCCGCATATACGGATAAGTCGATCGCAGTTAAATGTTTTGTGTGGAATTCATTTGAAGAAATGACGCCGTGCAGCAGATATTTTACAATAGATTAAATTATTTGGAAGAGCAGAAAACTGCTCTTCTCACCAAAGAATCGGACAATGTCCGGTTCTTTGGTGAGAAATATGAGGATAAAGGAAAGCGTTATGAATTTTGATAATTTAAAATGTGCCGCAGGAAACGGCATAAGTGAGTTTTATCTTGTACCTACAAGAATAGTCATGGAAGAAAAGACCGAAAATGCCGAATATTTGCTTGCGGAAAGACCTCGCCAGGCAAGTTTTGCACCGCCGGAAAACAGCTGTCTGATAAAAAAGGACGGATTTATTATATTTGATTTCGGCAAAGAAATTCAAGGCGGAGCCGTTATATCGGTTCAAAGGGCAGACAATGCAAATATTCGTCTTGTATTCGGTGAGAGTGTATCGGAGGCGATGAGCACCCTCGGTGAAAAGAATTCGGTAAATGTGCATGCCCCGCGCGATTACACAATACAAAATGACGGACTGTCGACGGTTACGACCGGAAATACGGGATTTCGGTTTTTGAAAATTCAGCCCGATAAAGATTGCTATATATGCTGCGTCCAGGCAGTGCTGCGTATCCGTGATATGGATTGGCGCGGCAGTTTTCACACAAGTGATGCCCTGGCAGATAAAATTTGGGAGACCGCCGCGTATACCGTGCAACTTAATATGCAGGAATATATCTGGGACGGAATCAAGCGTGACCGCCTTGTATGGGCGGGAGACATGAATCCGTCGATTGCAACGGCATTATGCGTATTCGGCGATACGGAGGTCATTCGCAAAAGCCTTGATTTTATACGTGACACATCAGATGATTGGATAGGAATGTTTTCGAGCTATTCGATGTGGTGGATTAATTCTCACTATGAACTTTATATGCACAGCGGCGATTTTGGATATTTAAATGAAAATCGTGAGTTTATCATTCATACGTTAAAACGCTGTATCGATGAGCTGTATGACGGCTGCAGCGCATGCACGTTTGTCGACTGGAGCAGTCATGAAACACCGTGGGAAAAATCGGGTTTTTTTGCGCATTTGGCACGGACTATGGATATAGGCGCGAAATTGTGTGAATTATTCGGTGATAAAATGCTCGCAGAGCAATGCCGCAGAAAAGCAGCCGATGTCCGCCAATATAAATTTGATTTTACGGGTAATAAACAAATGGCGGCGCTGGGATATCTCGGCGGTGTATGCTCAAAAGAAACAGCGGCGGATATTATCGTCCCGGACGGTGCAGAAGGATTGTCAACATTTATGGGGTATTATGCTTTGTGCACGCTTGGTGAAATGGGGCGCACAAAAGATGCAATTCGTCTGGCAGATGAATACTGGGGCGGTATGTTAAAGATGGGTGCAACAACATTTTGGGAAGATTTTGACATATCGCAAATGAAAAAGTACACCATCAGGGTAGACATTCCGCAGTGTGGCAAAACAGACATTCATGCAGATACAGGCAGATTATGTTTCACGGGATTGCGGCGAAGCTTGTGTCATGCGTGGGCGGGCGGCCCGGCAGCTTTTTATGCAAAATATGTGCTCGGAATAAAAATTGCCGAGCCGGGGTGCCGTGCCGTTAAAATTGAACCGTGTTTGGGCGATTTGACATTTGCCGAAGGAACATTT
>CAKSGG010000352.1 GCA_934454215.1 uncultured Clostridia bacterium | reverse complement strand
TGGGCGGGAGACGAAAATCCACTGCTCATCAATGACCCTCGTTTTGCTCCGGCTGGAGTTCTGGCACCTAAGAGCAAAGCGGATATGGCGTTTATTATGCACAGTCTGTCATGGCTTGCGTCTAACGGAACTGCTGCCATTGTATGTTTTCCGGGGATTATGTATCGTGGTGGTGCTGAGCAGAAAATCCGTAAATATCTGGTGGATAATAACTATATTGATTGTATTATTCAGTTACCAAGCAACCTGTTTTTTGGCACTTCGATTGCAACCTGTATCATGGTAATGAAAAAGAACAAGGCAGACAACAAGACACTATTTATTGATGCTACAAGCGAGTGCGTGAAGGTTACTAACAACAATAAGCTGACACCAGAAAATATTGACCGTATCGTGGATGTGTTTGCTAAGCGTGAAGAAGTAGAGCATTTTGCACATCTGGCAAGCTATGAAGAAGTATCCGGCAATGATTATAATTTGTCTGTATCCACGTATGTTGAAGCAGAAGATACAAGAGAGAAAATTGATATCGTGAAGTTGAATGCGGAAATTAAGGAAATTGTTGCTCGTGAGCAAGTGCTTCGTGATGAAATTGATAAGATCATCGCAGAAATTGAGGTGTGATTTTATGGGAAAGCTTTTTCCAAACCAGTCTTTTGGTGTTAATATATTAAAACATGAAGAATTACCTATATTAAAATCTCATGAATTTGATTTTTTTAGATGCATTGAGTTTAAAGATAATTACTATGGAAAAACTGTGAGTGCGCTTCATGAAGGGAATCTTAGGGTGAGTAAAAGAGATAATAGATATTCAAATCTCTTTCCCGGACAAAAATTGTCATATTGGGCAGACTGCCCTCAAACAGCAAGGACAGAAATAAAAAAGTGGGGGTCTAGTAATAATATTTTGACATTTTGGGCATATGATGACGGAAGTAGTTTTGTACCTACAATTTATCCGGCAGAAAGTCTTCGAATAATTGATGGTATTCATTTTGGATTTGATAAAATTTTGAAAAAAGTTGGTAACCATGAAGAACTTACAAATGATGAGAAAGAAATTATTGATAGAATAGGATATGAGAAACCGGACTGTCTTGCATATAAATCGGAAGCTAAAGAAGGAGGCGTTTGTTTTTTATTCTTTGAAAATGGATTTAAGAAGCTTTCACTTCGTGAGGTAAGCTTACGCTTAGGAGACAAAAAAGGAAAAAACACAGCAAAAGTGATATGTGCCAGTGGGAGTGATTATATTCCAGCATTGTCGAGATATGGATATTACTTTTCACCAATAGCAAAGGTTAAATATGATGATAGCTATATAGAGAGTGATGAATATATACTAAGAAAGCAAGTTGAAGATTATTCGCATGAAAAAATAGTGAGGAGAATGCGATGAGTAAATTAGATGAGTTGATTGAAGAACTTTGTCCGGCTGGAGTGCAATATAAGAAACTGAATGAGATTGCACATTATGCAAAAAAAAGGATTGACATTACTGAGATTGATAAAAATACTTATGTAGGAGTTGAAAACCTACTTCAAAATAAGCAGGGGAAAACTGTTGCTAGTAGCGTACCAAACAGTGGAAAAGTAATTCGGTTTGAAATTGGAGATATTCTAATAGGTAATATTAGACCATATTTGAGAAAAATATGGTTGTCAGATTGTATTGGAGGAACCAATGGGGATGTATTAGCAATTCAAATCAATGACCGAACTGAAATCACTCCCGAATTTTTGTATTATATAATTTCTTCAGAAAAATTTTTCTTATATGATGTACAAAATTCAAGGGGAGCTAAAATGCCGAGAGGCGATAAGGATGTGGTTATGAAGTATAAGCTGCCTGTACCTCCTCTGGAGGTACAATGTGAAATAGTTCATATTTTGGACTCGTTCACGTTACTTACAGCCGAGCTTACAGCCGAGCTTACAGCCGAGCTTACAGCTCGGAAGAAACAGTATGAATTTTACAGAGACAAATTACTGACATTCTCAGAAAATAAAGTGAAATATCTTCCTCTGGGTGAATTATATCCAGATATACGCAATGGATTTGTTGGTACGGTTACTCCGTTTTTTTCTAATAAAGAAAATGGTGTCTTATATCTTAGAGGTACTAATGTTCATGATGGCTTTATCAGTAATGAAGATGTCGTATATGTGTCAAAGGAGTTTCATGAAAAACATAATAGAACTGAATTGAAATCGGATGACATAATTATGGTTCAGTCTGGACATGTTGGGGAGTGCGCTGTTGTAGGAGAGGCATATGCGGGGGCAAATTGTCATGCCTTAATAGTTATGAGTAATGGAGGCAAGTGTAATTCGAAATATATTGTTTACTATTTTCATTCTTATGAGGGAAGAAAAAAATTGGATGCAATAACAACGGGGGGTACAGTTAAACATATTTTGGCATCTAAAATGAAAAAAGTTATTGTTCCGATTCCGCCGCTTGAAGTGCAAAATCGTTTGGTTAATGTCCTTGATAATCTTGAAGCTATTTGCACTGACCTGAATATTGGCTTGCCAGCCGAAATTGAAGCACGACAGAAGCAATATGAATATTATCGTGATTTGCTCTTGACATTTGCTGAAACAGGCAGCACGCTCATGACAGACAGACAGACAGACAGACAGACAGACAGACAGACAGACAGACAGAGCTGAGCGCAATTAAGCTCATTCAGTATGTGTTTGG
>CAKSGG010000351.1 GCA_934454215.1 uncultured Clostridia bacterium | reverse complement strand
ACCTATAACTCAGTTAGAATTAGAGTTAATTGATACACCTATATTTCAAAGATTACGTGGATTACGGCAGCTAGCAAAAGTCAACTATGTATTTCCCGGAGCAGAACACTCAAGATATGTTCATTCTTTAGGCGTTTTGTATATTATGGGGTTAATGACAGACCATCTGTTAAAAAATCAAGGAATTTCTGAAAGTGATGCAGTTAAAATGAGAGCAGCAGCCTTATTACATGATATTGGGCACTATCCTTTATCACATTTAGGAGAAGCGGTATATGGCTATTGCAAAGATAATGAAAATGCGGGCAATATAATTCAAATTGCAACACCAAATAATATAAATAATCCAAAGCTATATGAATTATCTTCATCGCATTCTAAATCAGCACATCATGAACATTTAGGGAAATATATAGTCATGAATAATAATGACATTAGTACAATACTTAAAAAATATGAGTTAAATCCTGAAGAAATTGGAACAATTTTTACTGGAGAAATTGGATCAAGAAATATGGTCTTTTCACAATTGTTACACTCAAGTTTGGATGCGGACAGGTTGGATTACCTATTAAGAGATTCTTATCAAACAGGTGTTAAATATGGCTTAGTAGATTTACAATATTTAATCAGACTACTTATGGTTGTTCAAGATAAAAGCCTTACTGAGAGTAATAACAAAATATTGGTTTGTAATAAAAAAGGTCAACATGTTGTTGAACACTTTCTTATGTCTAGATATTTTCATTATTCTCAAGTTATCTTTCATAAAACAAATGCTGCTTTTGAAGGAATGATTAAAAGTATGTACATTAAGCTGGTTCAAAGCGGCAAATTTTTATACAATTCTTTGGATGAAATTCATAATGGAATCAATTCTGATGATTTTTTAAATTTTAACGATTCATCACTAGATACAGCACTCCTTAATTATTATAAGTCTAATGAATGTGATGAAGAATATAAACGTTTGTATGAAATGTATCGGGATCGAATTCGACCAAAAGTAGTCTTTGAAATGAAGGACTTATATGAGGGAAGCCCGTCATCAGACTTTGCAACTTTGAAATGGCAGTTGAAGAGATTTCCAGAAAAAATCACTGAATTGCTCGAAACAGATAGATGGGGTTATCAAATAGTTCCTATAACAATAGAAAAAATCCAGAGTCATTATGCACTTTCTGAAGTTGTTGATAGGTCACACGATGAGGATTTAAGAGAAGCAGTTAAAGTTTACGATACAGAAACAAAAAAAATATCATATCTTGCGGAAGATAAGTTATCTGTGATAAATAAACTTTCAAATTATAGAAGTGAGTTTATACGAATATATGTTTTAGAAGAAAAAGGATCGGATAACAATTATAATAAAATGCACAATAAAATTAATGAATTAATAAGATCGTAAAAGGAGTTATATTTACTGTACTTATTATTTAGCATTTGGGGCTAAAATACCACCGTCAGAATAAAATAATTAGTTCAGCTTCTCTCAAATATTCATAAAAACTCATACATCCCCTTTTCCAGTATGAGAATAAAACTGATAAAAAAACGCCGCCGATAAGAGCTTGGTCCACTCTTACCAGCGGCGAATTTTTGTCTTACATTGATTTAATAAAAGCACCCGGATAGTCTTTTTTCACAGTTTTAAGGTAGGCCTCGGCATTCTCCCGAGACCTAAACGCCCCGACCTGCACATAAAACATCTTATTGCTCTCAGCAGTGCTGGCGGTAAACATTTTCCTGAAACGCTTCCACCCCTCAAGCTCAGCTTCGGAATGCACCCACATAGCAGGGCACAGCTTGCCCGTCACCTGATGATGCATAATAACGTGATTCGCAGGAATGCTGTACTCCTGCATCAGATACTTGACCAGCTCCGCCGCAAGTGCAAGCTCAGCATCGGTAAAATACCAGTCCGTGTCATCGGCACTCAGCGACTTCCTGTCCTTCTTGTTGCTGCAAATTTCAATGTTTATGCAGTTGCTGTTCTTGCACTTGCCGTAATATCTGCCGCCCTCGGAAGTGGACATCTTGGAGTATTTTGTTCCGCCCACGCCCCAGGTATAGCGGTTTGCAATATCGGGGTTGTACTGAACCACAGTCTCATCGTCCACAATGAAGTCCGAGCTTGCAGGGTTGGCGGGATTTGCACCCTTTTTATACCATTCGACAAGACTGTCTGCACAGCCAACAGCGGAGGACGTGCCCGCCGTGTAATGAATAACGATCCAGTCGATAGAACGCTTAGCGGCAACAGTCGTGTTGACCGTGCATGTGTTCATTTTTATCTTCACTTTTCCTCACCCTTTCCCTTGATCTGCGCCATAACCGCAATCAGCTTCGGCGGCAATGGCAGTCCTAAATTCCCGCAGTTTTCAAGAATAGAAACGCCCTCGTTTCCGATGTAGTACATTGACACAACGGTCCTTACAACGTCCCCGTTCTGCGTAACATAGCAGTCGATGTAGTGTGCAATTCCCACGAGCATCAGAATGCATACCTTGCGCACCAGTCCCCAAAATCCCACCTCCGAGGACAGCTCATGACGCTTGACAGCAACCGCAACGCCCGTTATGTAGTCAATGGTTATGAACGCAAGCAGGGCATACATGATCCCGTCCATACCGCCGAGAAATGCCGAAACAGCGGTCACAATGCCGCCGAAAATTGCCTTGAACATTTTTGTGAATTTATCCATTCTTCTCAACTT
>CAKSGG010000350.1 GCA_934454215.1 uncultured Clostridia bacterium | reverse complement strand
TACCTAAAAATAATTTTAAACTTCTTACTTGATTTCCATCTTTATAAAATTGATAAATAAATGTCCTACTATCTACTTGCTCAATTTGAGTTTGAATATTACTATTTTCAATTTGAGTTTGATTACAAAGTTCTCTTAACAGATTATTAATTGAATGAAAGCAATCTGACATAAATTGATTTTTTTCTAAATCAGTAGGCTCTCTATTAACATTTACCTTTGGAATATCTAATGATGAAAATATATCACTTTGGCTATTAGAAATATTTTCACTCCCAAGTAATCCATGTTCTTTTAGTTTATTTTCAATCGCAACATTAATATCTGATATATCTGGATTATTCATATCTGAAACTAACCCTAAAAATTCACCTATAGATGATGCTATACTTTGAGCTCTTTTTAAGTCCTTAGGTAATTCTCCTAGATTAACTACTTCTACCACACTTAGTTTTTCATTAAGCTTTTTATACTCTTCTTGCCAATATTGAACATACTCTATTCTTCCACTTGGTTTATAAATATTAGTTTCAACATTATTCAATCTTGGTTTTATATAAAACACCACTTGCAATAAAACTAAAATAAATAAAGAAAAAATTGGTAGAATTAAATTCATATATACCTCACTATTTTTTTAAACTTCTTTTTAAAACATCTTCATTATAACCAAATCCAAAACTACCCTTTTCTCTTACTTCTCCGAAAGTATTACCATTAAATCCATTTTTCTCCGAAGAAATTCTTTTGACAATCAAATTTCCATTATTGTCTTTTCTAATAATTGAGTTAAATTCTTGAAAAAATTCATAAGCATCACCTTTAGGTGTGAATATAAAATTAGACTCAAAACTTCTAACTCCATCCATATCATTTTTGGCTCTACCATAAGCATCATATTTTGATTCAACATATCTGTCCCAATAATCTTCAGGAAGATCTGCCCTATTTTCATAATAACTTCCATCTTCTGATACATTAACATTGTTATTACCATTTTTTATTTCATCTTCATAGTATAAGTTCATAAGTTCAAAATACATTGTGGACATTTCATCTTTTAAATCGCTGATACTTTGTAATAAATCACTTGTTGGTGTTAAAGGTTTTCCAATCTTTGTATATCTATCTTTTTCAGAAAAATAAGTTACAACTGGAACTATTTTTTTGCCTGCTTCCAAAGCCATTTTTATGCAACCATAATTCATATCCATTATAAATTTATTCGAAGATAAATTCCAAGTTGCTTCTGGGTACATTCCAAAATTTTTACCTTTTTTTAATATTTTCACAATATTTTCATAAGCATTTTTTCGGCTTTCTTTGTCTAATCTATGAACCCACTCAACACCATTTAGTTCAAGTGCAAGTCCATCTAAAGTGCCTTTATCTTCATCACTAACTAGTAAATAGAAATGTTTTTTTACTGCCTCTCCTAAAGTAGGAATATCTTCAATACAAACGTGATTTGCCACAATTAAATAATTATCATTTTCAGGGAAACTCCCTATTAGATGTAATTTACCTGTTGTTTTTGATGCTAATATTGGCATAAACATAGGATGAATAAATTCTTTGAATTTTTCGCATTTTAATGCATTAATTTTATTTTCCATAAAACCCCTCAATCTAAAATAATTATAGCACATATTTTACAAAAAGTAAATTTACTCCATACAAAACTTCAATTCGTATTTTAAAAAAATAAATAAAAAAAACATGTGACAAATATCATATGTTTTTTATTATGCTATTAAATTTCATCTAGTGGTTTCAAAAATTCTCTTATATCAACTTCCAAAGCATCTGCTAATCTTCCTAATATGACAATTGAAAGGCCTCTTTGCATTTTGGTGCTTTCGATTTTAGAAAGATAATTCATAGTAATGTTAGCTTTATCCGCCAATTGCTGCTGTGTTAAATTTTTATTTTCACGTATTCTTTTTATATTATATCTAATAACATTAAAATAATAGGCATCATCATGAACCATTACATCACTCTCCAATTACTATTATGGACAAAAAGTCCAATAAAATATATGGACACGATGTCCGTTATATGATATAATTGGCATTGAGAGGAGTAGAGAAGTATGGCGTTGATAAAATGCCCTGAGTGTGGGAAGAAAATAAGTGATACAATTAAAAAATGTCCTAATTGTGGGTATACAAATAAGAAAAGGTTAAGCAAAAAAATGATTATTATACTTGTTATCATGAGTTTAATATTATTGATAGGTAGTTTTTTGGTAATTAAAATATCAAGAGATAATCACATTAAACAGCAAGAAAAATTGATTCAAGAATATGACGATTTGATAGTCGAAACCGGTGCAAAAATATATTTAAATGGTTTTTTGCCTCAATATTACAGTAGTAAAATAGCAAATGTTTGGTACGAATGTATTAAAGCGACATATTGCAATGATTTTAATAGTAAAATTAGTGAATTTATGCGTTTAAGTAAAAAAGGGTTAGCAACAATAGAAGAAAAAAAGAGCGAAATTGAAAAAAATATGCAAAAATTGAAGAATGTTCCAACAAGTGATTACAAAGATGTTTACGAAAAAATAGCTGAATTTTATAACTATTATAGCAAGCTTGTTGAGTGTGCAACTAACCCTAGTGGTAATTACACAAATTATATTAGTAATTATAATATTCCTAAATTAGTAGATGTTTTAAATAGTGTTAATGGTAGAGTACCTATTTTAAT
>CAKSGG010000349.1 GCA_934454215.1 uncultured Clostridia bacterium | reverse complement strand
ATCCGCCAAATCTGCGGACTTTTGTAGAATGCCACACCGCCGCCGGCTTGCGAAATCATCGTGTGAAACGTCCCGTTCGACAAGTAGTTCATCCACGGCGTCGGCGTGTTGTATTTGTCAAATGTTATTTCTCTTTTGTCATTATTGAATTTGTACATTTGTTGGTCTCCTTTTATAAATCAAGCATAAATACCCCTGCGGCAATGTTTCCTGTTGTTTTTATTTCCATTATGCAGTTATTCATGCTTACGGTTATGTTATTTCCGCAATAAACAGTTTCCGTTTTTGCGTCGCTGTCAACCCATTTTGACAAATCTATTGAATAATCATTCCTTTTATCGTTTTTGAAAATTCCAATGATTATTTTTTTCTCTGTTTTATTCAAAAGCCCTATACAGCTGCAGCCGTTTTTGTAAAACCTTTCTTGCGGTTTTGGATATATCGGCACGCCGCCTTTTATCACCTTGCGGATTTTTTTATATGCGGCAACGCCTTTTTTTATAAGCTCTGCATTGTATTCATCGCAAAAATCTATACGCCCCGACAGCATCATGACACCGAACATGCCGCAGCACATATTATAAACGGTTTGGTTACCGTCGTCCATTATGCCGCCGTACTTTTCATCATACTCTTCTTTACTTATCCCCTGTTCCCCATAGCTGACCGGATAGGGCAATACCCATATTCCACATTTTTCCGGCGGTATGCATGCCGATATGCCTTGTATAATTGCCGGGTTGTTGATATAATCCTCCTGATCGGATATACTTTGAAGATTAAAATGTGAGAGTGTTCCCGAGTCGCACCGCATTGCGCCGCTGCCGCAGTTTTCTATTATAAGCTCCGGGAATTTTTCCTTTACTTCATCAATAAAAGAATAAAACGCATACATATTTTTAATGAGACCTTCCGCATAACTTCCGCCGTAATTCTCACAACCGATACCCATTGAATGGTTATAATCGTTCTTTATATACCTTATTCCAAGTTCATACAAATGAGCTATTACCGAAAAAAGCTTTTCATGCACTGCTTTATCGGACATATTCAAAAAACTTCTGTTTTTTCCTATAACTTTTCCATGCCTTTTAAGCAGGCAATTACCGCTTATTTCGTAAATTTTAGAATTTGGCATACAGGTTTCAAGTTCAAGCCATATCCCCGGTTTCATTCCCTTTTGCGATATATATTTTACCAGTCCCGAAAATCCCATATCACCAAACAAGGAATCATCTTCCGCCCAGTCGCCGAAACCTATGCCGCCGCGCTGCAAAAACCAACCATCATCAATGCAATATATTTCGGCGCCCGCGGCGGCAGCTGCGTCAATCAGCGAAATTTCATCATCAATATTAGGCTTTGCCCACAGGCAGTTCATAAAATCATTAAAACACACGGGCAGTTCTAACAATGTATTTATGTTTCTTTGCTTGTATTCCGTCAACAGCTGTACCGCCGCCTCAAATCCGCCGTCTGCCTTTCCCGACAGCACATACGATGTCCGATATTCACCGTCATCTTTGAGTTCTGCGCAAAACCCGTTTTGATTTTCGTTTGCGCTGTTTATATCAACGCAAAGACAGCACCCTGCGGCATGCCCCGTCAGATTAAATTCAATCTCCCAGCTGAATCCGCCTTCATGCTCAAAAAAATATGTTTCGCCGCTTTTCGTGTCCTCAATTATCACTAACGGATAATAACGTGCCGTTGACCAACTCCCGATTGACGATATGCTGCACGACGTCCTGTTTGCATCATGGTGAGTGACATCTTCAAGTCCGAACTCCGTCAGGGTAACATGTTTCCAACGCCCCTCACCCTGCCACGAATTAACGCAATAATGTAATATTATTCTGTCATCGGCAAGACAATTCGGAAACAAATCGCCGAAATATGCCGAACTTATACGGTTTACGTCTATGCTGTGTCCCGTATTATTTTTTATCCTATTGCACTGTCTTGTTACACCGCCGATATGCTCTGTTTCGGTATATACCGAAATTCCGCCGCACTCAGATACATACTCCGCTGTCTCCGCATTTTCGCTTTTTGATGTTTTGACATATTTAAACACAGGCTCGCTCCAATCCGACGCCACCGATGCCGGATTGTCGCTGTTGTCTATGACTGCTCTGAATCTTTTTTCCACGTTTATCCCCTCTATTCGCATATTGTTATTGCTGTTCCGACAGGTATCATTGACATTTCATTTTCCCACACAAAAATTTTGGTGATTTTTTTCGTTTCAACAGAAACATCAATCGATTTTTTAGACATTGGTAAAACACTTCCCACTCTCTGCTTATATACCCCAACAAGCTGTCCGTCATCGGAATAAACAGCGCTCACGATTTCATAATTCTTATGTTTCATTGAATTATTCATCAAGGTAATTTTCCCCTTTGCAACATTTCCAGTCATTTTTTTCATAGTGAAATCGTATATCGCAAAACTATCATCAACACCATTAAGTTTAATATTAACGTTTTTTTTCAGCAAACTGTCAAAAATATCCGATATTCCATCAATTAATATATCACAGTCATTATCTGATTTATCCGGAAGTTTAATAATATATCTATACCTGTCAACATCATATATTCCCGTCGATGCTCTCCCGTTTACTTTTATATTAACAAGACTATCAGGGTTAATCTGCCTGTTAAACGAAACGGCCATATATCTTCCTGTTAATTCCACTGTATGTGTGTTACTG
>CAKSGG010000348.1 GCA_934454215.1 uncultured Clostridia bacterium | reverse complement strand
CTCTTTTCACCCCAAAGCTTACATTGTCAAGCGCTTTTACGCCCGGAAAAATCTTCGTAATTCCATTTAATTCCAATACATAATCATTATTATTTATATTTTTCATATTCATTCACTCCTTATTATGTATTGCTTATACGTGACTGACGTAAATTCTTAATTCTTTCCGCCGCTACAACTATAAGTATCATCGCACCGTTGAAAAGTTCATTCCAATATATATCAACTTTAAGATGTACCAACGCATTTTCTACTATTACAACAATCAATGCGCCAAGTATCGTACCCCAAACATTTACTTTACCGCCATTCATATAAGCTCCGCCTATAAGAGTTGTAGAGAATGAAAGGAGCATCCAATCCGAACCTATATCAGGCTGTGCGGATCCTATTCTGCACACAACCATAAGTCCCGCAAAACCTGCAAGCAATGCAGCAATAATATTAACCGCCATTACAGTTTTAAAACGTGATACACCGTAAAGCTCTGCCGCTTTTGAATTTGCGCCAAATGCAAGTATTTGTTTACCTAACTTTGTACGTTTATACATTACAAATAATACAACTGCAATTACTATCATTATAATAAGCGATGAAGATACGCCCAATACAGTAGTATTTCCTATTGCCTTAAAACTATCTAATATATTATAGTAGGGTTTACTTTCGGTTATAGTTAATATTATTCCATAGAATACAGATGATGTAGCAAGTGTTACAAGGAACGATGCAACTCCAACACCGCCGTTTCTATATATAAGCAGTCCATTAAGAACTCCGCAAGCAAGCGCAGCTACCATACCAACAACCATAGCCATAAGAGCTGAACCGCCTATAACTTCCATTACAAAACCTGCCATTACCGCTGCCATTGCGCCTGTCGCACCTACAGAAAGATTCATTCCCCCGCTGGAAAGGCTTATCATCTGTGAAAAACCTATAAGAGCATAGACTGCAACACTTCTGCTTAATACCAATATATTTGCTCCCGACAAATAATCAGGTTTAACGGCAGTCATAACAATCATCATTACAACGATTATTATTCCGAGAGTAAATAAATTTGAAGATAATACTTTTTTTGATTTTTTCTGATTTTGTATTAAATTCTGCTCCATATCATTTATCCCCCTTCATTGCCATAATTCTTGCTTGTCTGTTTATAGTATTTACTCTTGCCTTATCAAGCTCATATGAGAGGATAAGTATAAGTCCTGTGAATATCTGTACCATAAACGAACTTACTCCCCAAAGTGTAAGAGCATTATTTATATATACCATTACAAAAGAACCAAGTATTACTCCCACAACAGAAACTTTACCGCCTGACAGCAATGTTCCACCCAATATTGCAACAGTAAATGATGTAAGCATCCAATCGTCACCTATTGAAATCTGTGCACTACCGAATCTCAATACTTGAAGTATTCCTGCAACTGCGCACAAAAGTCCGCTTATCATATGTCCGGTTATTATTGTATTGTCATAATTAATACCTGAATATTTAGCAGCTTTTCCATTTGCGCCGCTTGCAAGCATACGCTGTCCCAGTCGTGTGTATTTAAACAGAACAAATACTGCAATACATACTATTATCATTACTACAAAGCACATAGGAACTGCTCCACCGATATTTATGCTGTTAAAACCTTTAAATTCAGCAGGCAAATTCTGATAAGATTGCCCTTGAGTAATAATATTTGCTAAACCTTTATAAATACTGAGAAGTGTTAATGTAACTATAAAAGCGTTAATTCCTGTCTTTGCAATAAGTACTCCCTGAATAGCACCAAATAACATACCAAGCGCTATACATATTATTATGCACACAATTATCGGAAGTCCCGCTTCCTGCATACACATTCCCATCAATATTGATGAAAGACAGCCCATAGAACCAACTGCCAAATTCATTTGTCCCAGTGAAAGAGTTGCCATTTGCGCAAATCCTATCATTCCGTATATTGCAACGGTTTGGAAATTAGATAGAATATTGTACGCAGATAAAAAGCCTTTACTTGAAACCGCAAGAATTACAAATAAAACTACTACGCACAGTATTACGCTCGACAAATCAGCACTGAATAGTTTTCTAATCTTACTCATCCCTTCGTCCTCTCTGTTGTATAATAATTATTTTCATATAGAGAATAAACTAATATTCCTCTAAAATTGGTATAAAAAATCAAATAAAGTTAAATGTTTGATAATCTAATGTGAATTGTATCTGTGATATCCAAATTATATAGACCTCTTCACAAATCTATAATTATTAACTTTTTATTCAACTAGTTTTTAAATAAAACGTGAATTTCGTTGCTTTACTTTTTTAAACTTGAAAATGTTTCGTTTTGTCTTTTGACAAGTTTATGATAATCGCAAGTGTGAAATATGTCAACGCATTTAAATTGTATTTCACATTTGTGCAAGCATCGTGCCCGTTCAGTCTCATTTTTAACGTTTTTTCCATTTTTTCACGAATTTATATCTGATTACAGCCTGTTGTTTCACATTTGTGCAGACAAATTATAAATTTCTCCGATTTTTTGACAAAATATTTTCAATATACGTAAATTTTTTTATTATTTATGAATTTTTTTCACATTTGTTCCGTATTTCAGCAGCAAACTTTTTAAAAAAATAATTTTGTTTGACATTTGTTCACCAAAGCAATATACTGGTAACATAAAGCACATATTCAAAATCTTATACTATTTGGTAT
>CAKSGG010000347.1 GCA_934454215.1 uncultured Clostridia bacterium | reverse complement strand
CCTATGGCATTAATATTAAATTTTTAAGCAATATACTGACATCGCATTTCTTGTGGTGTCAGTTTTGTTTTTAACTGTATTCTTTCATTATTGTAAAAATGGATGTATTCATCTATGATGAGGCGAGCTTCATCATAAGTTTTTAATTTTATTCTGTAAATACACTCTGTTTTAAGTATTGAAAAGAAATTTTCGGCTA
This sequence comes from uncultured Clostridia bacterium, assembly GCA_934454215.1. GTDB lineage: Bacteria > Bacillota > Clostridia > UBA1381 > UBA1381 > Ornithomonoglobus_A. The sequence goes on along the minus strand of CAKSGG010000347.1, from coordinate 2,531 downwards.
AAGCATTATCATATGGATTTCCTTTCCTTGACATTGATGGTGTATCCCATTTGTTGCAAAATATCTTAATTCATACACATGTGTTGCCGTCGCCGTCGCAACCAGTGAAGACACCACTTTACCGATGATTATGCGATATACAGATGCGGAAACGGCTGTTTTTTCCGTTATAAACGGAGTGATTTGCTCGGCTTTTGTACCCATATTGTTTTCTGTCTGCTACTGATTAAATTTTTGTGCAGGAAAATACTTTTTACATCCCTTGTCTTTGCTTACACCGGCGTTTTCACATAAATCTTTCATCATTTTCCATATTGCACAGCGGTCAAGAGGTCTGCCGCTCCTTGTAATAAATACAGAGTCTCTTTTTATATTTCGGGATTTAATATACTGCTTTAATATTTGACATAGTTTTTTAGGCAGAAATACTTGTCTTATCTTTCCCTTACAATTTATAACCGCTTGTCCTTGCCTGACAGCTTCGCAAGTCACATATTTTATTTCGGATACCCTTAAGTCTGTACTTGCTACGGTTTGCATTAAATAGTATAACCGTTCATTCTTCTTGTCCTTTGCAGCAAACAAAAGCCGTTCATATTCCGCTTTTGACAATTTCTTTGACCTATCTGCAAATATGCGCCTTTGAATTTTTAATGTTTTCACTTTCAAATCACACCAACCAATAAATACAAAAAATGCGTTGATAGACGATAACATTAAATTTACGCTTTTCACCGCATATCTGTTACAAAGCTCTTTTTTGTACTCAATAACAAGCGATTTATCAATGTTCCTGCCTTGTAACCAGTCTCGAAAAAACCGTATATCACGCATATATTTTTCTATCGTATTATCGCTCCGTTCTTCCTCAGCCTTTTTACATGCTGAAGAAAGGGTGATTTAAGGCTCAAATACGAAAAAAGCCGATATGAGGTTTGAAAAAATTTCAAACCTCATATCGGCTAAAATTTTTATTTGCTTGTTTTTCTGAATATATTCAAAAAATCAGCCCACTATCTCATCCGGATCATCATATGCGGTTCTGGCAGGAATGACCCAAATCATCTGAGTGTTTCCGTCCCACTCAACACGGCAATCCAGTGCATCTGTTATATCGCGAAGCTTAAAATAATTATTACCTTCAATATTATAACAGGTTGCCTTAATCGGCACGCCGTCAAGCGTTAAAAATGCCGATGATGAAAAAGCAGTTCTTTCGGTGCCGTCACCCGGTGTTAATTCACCGCCGACCGATGTGTAATCATAAAAGCTCAGCATATCAATAGAATTTGTTGCACCGTCATACTTAATGTCAAAGGTTTTAATAGTTCCGTCAAGAATTTTTGCAATATCTCTTAGCTTAAAGTAGTTGTTATCATCTATGTTATATGCAACGGTGTTAAATTTGCGACCGTCCAGGCAAACAGTCTGCGTTTTTGCAACAGAGTTTTTGCTGAATCCGTTTCCGGGATAATAGGTAAATGTATCGTGCATATCATCCTCATGAACCAGATAGCGAATCTCTCCGTTATAGAAAATAGTATAGATTTTACCTGTTATAATCCAAGGTTCTATATCGGCAGGATCCAGAATATCATTCATATCTTCGTCACGGTCAAATGAAAACTCTTCAATACCGTATACATTTACCCATTCTCTGTCGTGTATTTTATTGATATCACCGTTGTTTGAACTAACCCACTTACTGTACTCTGTCATCTTATCCACATCAACATTGATATATCCGTAACGGTAATCTTTGAGTTTTGCAAGTCCTTCTGCCGAATAGGTCAATGCACCCCATTCGCCCCAAGGCGTATCTACGGACAGAACGCCGATAGGTGTACCAAGCGCTGCCGTGTCCGCTGCTGACAGAGTTTTAGTTAAATCCTCAAGCTTGCTTGTCGGAATGTAACATTCCTTTGAGTTGAACCAGATTTTTGAATTTGTTCCGTCATAGTTCATCTCGATAACATCGATTGCCGCACCTTTTTTAACCGAACCGACAACCGAAGAACCGTCAGAAATATCACAGTCGACAGCCGCTATTGCTTTGTACTGAGTTGTCGGTTTTTCAGTATTTGCGAGCTGCATATTCACATATTTTGTGTCAACATAGTATAGACCTTTCTTATAGTAAATCTTATAATGACCATTCTGCGGAGTACTGTCTACAATCTGAATCGACTGGTTGATTTTGATAACGCCCGATTTTACATAATCTGTATCATCAGGAGTTGTCTTAACCATTAAAAGACCGGTTGCCTTGCCTACTGCCTCAATTTTAGGAGGTGTTGATACCTGATTGTTAATATCTAAAATATAACAATTTTTTCTCGGAAGAAAATATACTGCCGGTTTCCAGCTTGTGAAAGCAGTACCGTCTTTCTCGCCGCACTGTCTGATTGAACCGCGTGATTCGTCAACGCCGCCCTCGCTCCATACGGCAACCCAATCCTCGTTATAGGCAACAACCTCAAACTCGTTCGTTGTTGTAGCATAAAACGCTGTGTTCGCATATGCGTCTGTTC
>CAKSGG010000346.1 GCA_934454215.1 uncultured Clostridia bacterium | reverse complement strand
GTGTATATGATGGAAGGCTGTAAATACACAATAGAAAAAGCACGTGCTTTAGCAAACAGCAAAGACTGCGGACTTGTTTTAATTAATCCCACATTGAAGCAAATACAGACCTGTAAGGATTTTGTTATGTACCAAACAGCATCTCCGGAGGAATTTGTCGGAATGTTTGCTGAAGCTGAGGCGGTTGTAACAAACTCATTTCACGGGGTTGCCTTTTCGTTAATTTTCAAAAAGGAGTTTTATGCCGAAACATCAAATGCGGAAAAATCGGCAAGAATAATTGATTTGCTTGCGCTTTTTGACTTATCGGACAGGCTTCTTCCGAATGAAAAAATCAGAAAAACAGATTGGGAAAAAGTAAACTTGCAACTGCTGAAAGAGCAAAATAAGTCGATTTCCTGGCTTAAAAATTCTTTAGAATGAAATTGAAAGGAGGACAAACGGTGACAACGGTTTTTGATAAAAAGGAAAATTGCAGCGGCTGCGGTGTATGTAAAGCTGTATGTAGTGAAAATGCCATTACAATAAAGCAGGATGATTGTGGATTTTATTATCCCGAAATTGACACAAAACGATGTGTTTTATGCGGAAAATGCTGGAGTAATTGTCATTTTATCAATAAATCCGTTTCTCGCAATTTGTTTAAAGATGTTTTTGCCGTACAAAGCAAAGATGCGGAGGTTCTGAAAAAAAGCCAGTCCGGCGGATTGTTTGCGGAACTTGCAAAGAGTATATTAAATGCGGGCGGCGCGGTATACGGGGCGGCTTTTAATGACTCGTTTGAAGTCTGTCATATACGTATAAATTCTGAAGAACAATTATATAAATTGCAGGGAAGTAAGTATGTTCAAAGCAAAACGGAGGATATTTTTGAAACGGTAAAGAATGACTTGGATAATGGTGTGCAGGTTCTGTTTTCGGGAACACCCTGCCAGGTCGCAGCTTTATATTCATATTTAGGACAAAAAAATGAATTGCTGTATACGGCAGATATTGTTTGTCACGGCGTTATGTCTCCGGCTTTGTGGAAAAGCTATCTTGACTATATAAAGAAAAAATACGGGGAAATTACTCATGCCGATTTTCGGGATAAGTCTTTCGGGTGGCAGTCACATAATGAAACATTTACTGTTAAAAATCAAAAAATCAAAAAAAATATTTACCGCAAAATTTTTTATAAAAATATATTACTCAGACCGAGCTGTTACAGCATAAAAAACGGCAGGTATATAACCGCTTGCAAATATGCGGGAATGTCACGGTGTGCCGATATTACAATCGGTGATTTTTGGGGGATTAAAAAAGAGGCATCATTTTTTAAAAATGCAAATCTCGGAATATCGCTTTGCATTGTAAATACACAAAGCGGAAGCCGTTTGTTTGATATGATTAAGCAGAATGTAATATGGGAGCGGCATGATATAAGTGAAACATTAGACAAACAACCGCATTTGTCGTGCAATGAGGAAGGAGTTCCGATTAAGGCTGTCGAGGACGCAAGGCAAATGTATGCAAAAAAAGGATTTATATATATTGCGTCTAAATATGGTGAAAACGGTGTTTGCGGACTTTATCCCAAAGGAGTAAGATTTATCAGACACATCACTAATAAAATATTGAAGAAACGGGATTTAAAACAGAACGGAGAGAGAAATAGTGATAACTAATCTAAAAAATGAAAGACTGATATTTTTCCTAAAAGGAAAAAAATATCCGTACAAACACCGAAATAAAAGTTTATTGTGCTGGATTTCAATGATAATATTATTAATTTTAACGGCAATAGTGGTTTATGGTCTGATAAAGTATACATACGGTAAGCTTGATATATGCGACTTGTCTGCCAGGACAATATATAAAAACGGTGTTGAACCGATAGAAGACCAAACCTATTTTGAAGAAAAAACCGTTAATACGAACAGTAACGGGGATACAGTTCCCAAGCTGGAGTTAAATAATAAAACTTTAACTCTGAATTCAAATAATATAAACGGAGTACATCTTGCGTGGGTGTATACGGGTAATGAAAGATTTGAGTATGATGGCAACTATCAGTGGAATGAGCTTATCGAAACGGGAAAAAGGTTTAACTACAATACCGGTTACGGATATAGGACAGCATATGACACCAATGAGGTAGAATTATCCGAAAACGGCTGGTATACCGTTTTTGCTATTTGGTATGAAGATGGAAAGAAACTGCATATCGCCAAAAACTTTCATGTCGGAACTATTGAAACAAGCGGTGTCGGAACGGAGTATGAAAAAGAAGCATATGCTACCTGGAAGGATAATAAAAGATATGTTAATTCGGTTCCCGGAGTCAAGAATTTTCTTTTTATCGGCGCTGACCACTGGGACCGCAGTGAATTAACAAAATCTTATTCCGATTATATGGTTCTTGCCACAGTAAACACAAATAATCGGGAGGTTTCTTTTACCACGATACTGAAAGAATCGTATGTTTATATTCCGACAATAGGGTGCGGAAGACTTACAAATGCATATAATTGCGGCGGTGTCGAACTTGTCGTCAGAACGATAGAAGAAAATTACGGACTGAAAATTGACAACTATCTTTTGCTTGACTATAATTATTTTATACAAATGATTAACGTTGTCGGTGGAATTAAAGTTCAAATTGAAAAATATCAGGTGCCGTATATAAACCAATACATAAGCGATTTGGAAAGTAATTACAGATTAACCTCCGATATTGTAAGAACCAAATATCTTGAAGAAAAAAGCGGGGAATTTTTGTTGGA
>CAKSGG010000345.1 GCA_934454215.1 uncultured Clostridia bacterium | reverse complement strand
CAACAGCGTATTCAACATACCGAGCGCATTATCCTCAATGTTGTCGGATGAACCCAAACACAGCATTACTATGTTCATCAGGTCATAGTGCTGAATATCTTCTTTTACGTTGCCGATTACATTTTCCTCGGATATTTTATATCGCGTTATTGTATTTTTATGCGTCCTTGGCGGATTGGTGCAAACCCATATCGAATATACTTTCTTAATCTTATTATATTCCGAATTTACAAATTCCAACCCTTTCTGCGCCGAAATCATTCGGCCGCAATAATACACCGCACGTTTTAACAGCAGATAATCCGGATTAAACTTGTTTTGCGCTTCAATATTTATAATTAACTGAATGTACTCATCATCTGTTCCGGGGCTAACGCCTCAAACCGCAGGTCGTATGTAATCATACCCTCTCCGATTGCTATATCCTCGTTCTGATTGCCTTTTATCGATTGTGTGGTGAAACCGCGGTCAACACCGACAGAGCTTATCTCGGGTGCTCCCTCGATGAAATCGACAATTTCATTAATTGTACAATCCTTGTACTCAACCGCGCTGTACTTTAGTATCCAAGCAATAGTTTTCTTATTGGATAACAACTTTTTGACGTGTTCATCATATTTTACCTCAAGGTTGCTTTTAATCAAATCGTCTTTTAATTCATTATCCATCGGAATCACATCGCTTATACCTATATTTTCAGCCATGAAAGGCTTGATAGACGCAAGGGAAAGAAAATGTGATTTGAATTTAAATCATAATTTTAGGTGCAATTATCAGAATTTGGCTTCGTCCCGTTTTTGTGATTAAGTATGTGATTTGGCTGGCAAAATTGAATTTCGTTGTTTTACCGCTAATCTATTCTTTTTTTAGTTCACTCGGGGCGAATCCGAAATGCTTTTTAAATGAATTAGAAAAAGCATTAACCGAACCAAAACCTACGGCAAAAGCGACATTGGTGACTGTCATTCCGTCATTTAACATACTTGCTGAAAGATACATTCTAAAATTAAGAATATATTGATGCGGTGCAATTCTAAAAACATTTTTAAATTGACGTATAAGTTGGCTTTTGGACAGATGGGCAATTTTACATAACTTATCCAAAGTAATATTTTCATTGTAGTTTGTTTGAATATAGTCGATTACTTTTGAAAGCCCTGTTGGTATGTTGGATACGATGTTTTGCTGTTCGTTTATGAGCATCAGAATTAAAGATGCTGTGCTTTGAATTACATCGTATGGGATTCTCATCTTATCGGAGGAAGGAAGTTTGTAAAATACAAAAGTTTCGTTGTTTCGTTCAACAAAGTACCGTACAAGAAAATCCATTAAGCTTTTTTCACAAGAGCCCGGAGCAACATTCATTTCAAAAAGATTTTCTTTGAAACATATGTCCGAAGCAACAAAATCAAACCAAATGTGGTTTACTTTTATACTATTATCCAAATAAAACTTAATCGGCAAATTAGATGGTATGAAATATAGTTTTCCGGGAGTAAGTTTTATATGATTTTTTATATTATCAACGATAATATCACACTCAACACCTGCATTAAAAAAATAATAAATTCTGTTTACCATATAAGACGAATTTACATGAGATAACCACCATTCGGAATCAATTGATGTAATTCCGACAGCAACCATTTTAATGTTGTTTTGATTTAATGACATAAGTATCCGCTCCTGTCTGAAATATTCATATAAATTAGAAAACAATAAAAGTATAATATATATTATGCTGAGCAATAAGGGTGCATCATGCACATTTTTTGCAAACTTATTATATATCAGATAAATATAAAAGTCAATCTATAAATGGAAATATAAGGGTGATAACTTAAGAAATGCGCATTTTGATTAACTAAAAGAAACTATTTTGTATATACACCAAAGTTTAAAAATGATAATATAGTAAATGTAAAATAAATATGTAAATTAATAAAATGGGAATGAAACATAAGATGAATGATACAATAATTTTGAAAAGGCCCGCCAGTTTTTATCGTGAACCGTGGCGCGACGGAACAGCCCTGGGGAACGGATTAACAGGTGCAGTAGTATATGGAAATGCCGGTGAGGAAAATATTATTTTTAACAGATATGATTTATGGCATGGGGACAAAAAGTGTACATTGCCGGATGTAAGCGAGAGTTTTAAACAGATGCGCGAATTAATAATAAAAGGAAACTATAACGATGCAAAAGACATTGTTTGTGATGAACTGAAAAGCCGGGAATATGTGCCGCGAGCGGGGATTCCGTTTCCTTTGGGGGTTTTGTCAATTAAAATGCCTGAAAAAAAGGCATTTAATAAGTATAAAAGATACTTGCATATGGATACTGGTGAGAGCGAGGTCGAATATTATATAGGTAATAAAAGAGTGTGCCAAAGATCGTTTGTAAGCAGAAATGAAGATGTTTTCGTGTGGAATACCGTTGCATCGGGTGAATTAAAATTTTTGCTGACGTTTGATATGCACGATGACGATAAAGTAATGTCTGTTGAATTCAGAGATGAGATAAAAAGTACATTAGAGATTGCATATACAGACGGTTATATTTTTTTAAAAGCGAAAAACGAAACAAAGGGCTGGTACGGCGCGGCAGTAAAAGTGTGTGGTGCGGTGTCATTGGGAGATAAGCTGATTTTAAATACCGAGGAAATTACAGTGCTTGTAAAATGTTTTTCGGGATTTGATAAACTAAGTAACGAATTTATGAAAATGAAAATTGATGAAATAGAGTGTGATTATAATCGACTGTTTGCAAGGCATAAAAGGGAACATCAAAAGCTATAT
>CAKSGG010000344.1 GCA_934454215.1 uncultured Clostridia bacterium | reverse complement strand
GTCTTATACCAAAAGAAACCCATACCTGTGTTAGAAATAACTGATGCAATTTTGTCATTGCACAAATAGTTAAGCCATGGTCTTGGTGTATCCTTTGTGTCTATACGGTATGCACTATTATCTTCAACAAAAGCCCCATATTTTTTATTACTTTTTCCGCTGTAATCTTCCTCGCTGCACCAATAATCGTAGGTATCGCAGTCATAAATTATTCTATCCATCTCTGTTCTCCTTAAGTTAACGATTCTGCGACGGCCGCTTCAAAAGCCTTTGCCGTTTTTGCTTCGCTTCCGCCGTCATACATTGAATTTTTCATATATATGGCATAAATTTTATTGGCCGGGTTGATCCAAAAATGAGTTCCGTATGCTCCGCTCCAACCGTAGCACCCTTTCGGCAATATGTATTTATCCGTCAATACTCTTACCCCCAGTCCCCATGCCTGATAAGCCCTTACCATCAAATTTTCGCCAGTAATGGGCTGCTGCATTTGCTAAATATAAGCCTCGGAAACAATTCGTTTACCCTCAAAGGTTCCGTAATTTTGCAGCATTGACGCAAAATTTGCATAGTCATCTATACTTCCGATAAGCCCTGCCCCCGCAAGGCAGCGCCGGTTGTCATAATTTCCGAAAACGCGGTCACCCATATCCTTTTCCACACTTTTACCCATAACCTTATCGTGCATTTTAACGACACGTGACCACTGCCCTCTATTTGGTAAAAATGTGGTATCCATCATCTTCAGAGGGGTCAGTATATTTTCTTTTATAAAATCTTTAAAAGCATTGCCTGTAACTTTTTCCACAATATAAACGAGTATATCATATGCGCACATACTTGTATCATATGACTGTTTTTGGCCCGCATCAAAAATCCGCAGGGCATTTTTTTTATAATGCGCAACAGCTGTTTGCAAATTAGGCATTTCTTCTTTATCTTTATCTTTATCGTAAATACCGCTGGAATGTGCAAGCAGATGCCTGATTTTAATTTTATGTGTGCTCGGTATTGTTTCTATGATCTTTCCATTGCCGTCCGTTTCAACAATATCATTATTTTCGAAATCACCTATGTATGATTCTATATCATCATCCAAAGAAATTAAGCCCCTGTCACAAAGAATCCCAATTGCAACAGCAGTTATAGGTTTAGTCATTGATGCTAATCTGAAAAGAGAGTTCTCTTTATTGTCTCCATAACAGTTTTTATAAATTATTTTATCGTTTTGTGCAATCAAAACCGATGCTCCAAAAATATTGTTGTTTTCCAAATCACTGCAAATATTTTCCGTAATTCTTTGTTCCAAACGATTACAATTTATTAAATTCATTTTTTTATATTATATTCCTTTCTTAACCAGTTATCCAAAAGAATCTTCCACTCCTCAACCTGCTCGTTATAATATTGAGGACATTTATCCGAAGCACATACGTCATTTGCTAAAGCCAATCCGTGTACACCATCAGAAAAAATATGCAATTCAAACTTAACTCCAGCTTTATTATAAGCCTCTGCTAAAACAATGGCACTCTGCACAGGGACAGTAACATCTGTGAAAGTATGCCATATAAACGCCGGAACAGAGTCTTTGTCAACTCTGTTTTCTAACGAAAGTTCATCATATTGATTTATGTTTTCCTTTCCCAACAGATAATCAAATGCATTTATCCGTTCCGAACATATTCTTCCGGAAACTACAGGATAACAAAGTATAACTCCGTTGGGCTTAGCATTCATCAGGTTAGTATTAATATATTCTTTAATTATATCTTCCTTCCACAATATTCCCGACATTGCCGCAAGATGCCCACCGGCCGAAAATCCTATTGTAAATATTTTATTCTCATCAATTAAAAAATCACGTGCATTATTCCTTATATAGTCAACAGATGCGGCTATCTCCAATAACTGCATAGGATAATGAATGGGATGCACACTGTATTTTAACACAAAAACCTGAAAACCCTTAGACAAAAAGTACAACGCAACAGGTTCATTTTCTCTGTCAGCATGATCAATATATGCACCTCCGGGGCATATAATTATTGCCGGGTGTTTTCTTTCATTATCTATACAAGCAAAGTTATCATTTAAATATACACTTAACGAAGCATGAGATTTTCCCGTAAAAAAACCGTATTTATCACATAAATTTATATTAAATTTTTTCATTATTTTTCTCCTATATGCAAATATGCATTCTGTTTTTTTAGTATGCATTGGATGTCGCGATAATCTATCTCCGTTGGCAGAAGCCCGTTTTTAATTGCTACACTTGCAGCCGCTCCGCCGGCATGGCCTATAGCTCCTGCGATAGGTGATACTCTTATTGCTCCCTGTGCCATAAATGATGCGGAAATGCATCTCCCTACAGTAATAATATTTTTCACATCATTATTAATAAGACTCCGATACGGAATATTGTAGAAAGCCCCATAAGATAGATCACGTTTTTCTAAAAAATCCTTTTTGAATTTTTCGTCATAACCTCCGCATGGTGGATGAACATCAATTTTGTATCCACCATGCGCAATAGTATCTTCGAATTGTCTTGAATAAAATAAGTCATTTTCATTTAAAGTATAAACTCCGACAATTTGTCTTGAACTACGAACACCTATTTGTACCGGTCCTGTATTAATTAAAACAGCGTTTTTAAAACCACTAATCTTTTTCTTCAGAAACAATTCAAGCTCTCTTGCCTGCCTGCGGCCTATGATTTCCGCCTGTGACAATTGCCATGGAAACTGCATATTCAATACTACTACTTTTGCTTGTTATAAGAATCAGTACACATGG
>CAKSGG010000343.1 GCA_934454215.1 uncultured Clostridia bacterium | reverse complement strand
CCTCAGCGGGCAGTACAGCGACGGATGGGGCGAGGGCTTCGAGCAGCGTGAGGTTTACAGCTTCACGGAAACCGAAACCAGCGAGGAATACGATGAGGAAGCGGAGGAATACTACGAAAGCGGATGGGAAGTCCGCTACGATGTTTACATTTCCTTCTGGCAGGACAAGAACTTCAAAATCATGACCGAGGCGGAGCTGAAGGGCTGACGACCACAGGCATCCCCACAGCGGGCTGTTCGCCGCCTGTGCGGGGCGACAGGGCTGCGGTGTGGAAAGTACCCGCCCACCTGATGCCGCCCCACACGCCGCAAATTCAGGGGCTTTCACGGCGGGCACTATGAAGACTATTATTGACAGATACCTCCATGTATGCTATAATTATAAAAAGCTTCAAGGAGGTAAATATATGTTTTCGATTCCGTATGCATTTGCCAAAGAGGACGAGAGTTATATTACTCTTCCTGCACTTAAAAGATTTGCAAAAGAAAAACGCCATAGTGATTTGAAAACAACTGTTGATCGTGCTGAGTTAATTAGTGATATAGAAAAATATGCTGCTGTATCTCCTGAAAATGAAGAATCGGTATTAGACTGGTTAGATCAAGTGGTGGTTGAGGGAATTAAGGATGTTCAGATAAAATTAATTAACCCTAGCTCTATAACCGAAATAATTTTAGATGATGATTTATTAAGGGGGAAATTGGAAACACTTATACTGCCGGGAGAAAAAAGGCATCTTAATGGTCTGTATAAGGAAGATATTAGATTATTTAGGTATCAGATTGTTAATTCTGCTGAGCATGGCCGAAGCGTTAGATTATTCCTTGGAAAGTTATTATGTTCATTTGATAAAAGGACACACACATCATCAACTATACCATATCCTATTTTTGTGGAGGTATATATTGATAAAGGCCTTATAGTTACCAGAGCCAAGTCAAAATCAGGAATATTTAAATATATGGATGGCTTTTTACTTGAAACAGCAGATACAACAACAGTTGATAAACAGATAGAAATTGCAGTTGAATCTGTATGTGAGTGGTTAAATCTTACTACACTCTCAAGTGCATCTTCAAATTTGTCGTTTAAGAAACGCTTATATTCGATGCTTGAAAAGTATACAAAAACACCGAAGGAAATTGCTGAATTAATTTCTAGCAAATCCGAGCAAATTGACAACGTTGTAAATAGTGTTTTAAATGAGATTTGTAATTTATCGAACCGTTATAGAGAAGATGTTCATTCAAGCATTATCAACATGATTGAAAAGTATTTCTCGATTAGTTATCCAAACAGGGATATTTTTACATTAGATCGAGATGCTTATCCTCTCAAATTGAATGCGACTGATGAAGAAGAGTCAAAAGTGGAACAGACTGCGGCTATGGAAGAACCCTTACAATCTAAAGCTATCTTTTTCGACAACAAAAAGATGCTTCAGATGAATCAAGCGTGTGATGGTGTTATTTTTAAGTTTAAACGTAGTCATACACTGTATTGTTCAAAATGGTTTAAAGTTAAAATAAGCATAAAAAGAGACTGTTGCACATTAAAGTTCACAGAGTACACTATGGAGGAGGATATTATAAATGTATTGTTCTCGTTTATCGGTACTGCAGAAACTCTTGAATGAAGCGGATATTATAAAAATCGACAACTACTTTAATTCGTTGATTGGCAGCGCAAAGAAAAGTATTACTGTTTCAAAAGCGGTGGCCGCAACGGGCATATCAGCACAGATGGTTATAAAGGCTCTGACGATATGTAAAGAAAATGGTATATTAGAAGTTGCGTATTCAATTAGGTGTCCAAACTGTGGAATGTTACTAAAAAAAGTTACCTCTTTAGTTGATATCCCTCAAGAGCCATTTGAGTGTTATAATTGCGATGATGAGGTCGAAATACAGCCAGAATATATTGAATTAATCTATTCATTAGTGGATGATGATTGTGTTTTTTTAAATGGGCAACAGAACTGTGAAGATACATCAGCGAAATCTGTTGCCCCAGAAAATACAATGGCTCAGATATTTCAAGCTGGTGGCGTAAATGAATACCTTTTTCACCCCACAGATAAACAGTATGATGATCTAAGTAACTTATATTTACGTGTAATGAAGGCTGGAGGTAAAAAAGAAAAAGGCGATTCTCTAGAAAATCTAACAATAAAGCTATTTAATCTTTGTGACGCATTTAATGCAGCAGGCATACGTACCACTACTAATCAGATTGATTGCTTTGTACGTAATAAAATGTTTCTTGAATACGGTATTTTGGGTACTATAGGAGCAAGATTTTATATAGAATGTAAAAATGAGAAGACTACCCCATCTGGCTCCTATATTTCAAAACTACACAGTATTATTTCTACAACAAACGCCAGTTCTCAAGGCGAAAGTATAAAATTTGGAATTATTATATCGAGATATCAAGGTCCGCGAACATTCAAAAAACTAGCAGTTAAATACTATCTAATGAATAAAACTGTTATTATTTCCATATGTGCTCAAGAAATAAAACAACTGGTTGAGACAAAAGGTAACTTACTGGAACTGATTGATCGAAAAGCAACTGAAATAATGCTTGATGCTAAAACCGATCTGGTTCAAAACGGATTATATGATAATTAAAAGCACTTGCACTCGCAGGCGCTTTTTTCATGCCCTGAAGCCAAAGGAGTGATGCACATGGGTATTTTCAGCGGACTGTTCCGGTCGAGAGATAAGCCGAAGGACAGCTACGACAGCCCGTCCTACAGTTATTTCTTCGGACGGACACAGGCGGGCAAGCGTGTCAACGACCGCACTGCAATGCA
>CAKSGG010000342.1 GCA_934454215.1 uncultured Clostridia bacterium | reverse complement strand
AAAACCCCCAGGGACGAATCCCTGGGGGCCTTGCGTTCAGTTGATAATCTTACCTGAATCAGATTCGGGGAAGATTACTCAGCAGGAGCGGTGACAGCCAGGTCGAAGTTGTAAGTATACACAACGCCAGTTGCCCAAGTGACATTCAAAGTCATGGTTTTGTTGGTAGGGCCCTTCAGAGCCAGGACAACATCAACGCACTTGTCGCCGTCAATGGTGTCCAGGGTGTAGGGTTCATAGCTATTGCCACCAACGAACTCAACCTTAGGAATAGTGGTTGCGTTAGAAGTCAGGGTGACACCTGCGGGAGGAGTCAGCTTGAAACGAACATAAGAAGTCTCATTGTTGTGGAAGCCCCATTCAGAGTTGGGGACGTTTTTAACGGCAGTACCGGTCACAGTGATGTCAGTACCATCAATGTCAATGGTAGCACCATTGGACTTGACGATAGCAGGCTCAGCAGAAGCGTTCACAATGAAGGCGCCGGTCAGGTCCTTGTCGCTGCCGTTCTGGTCGTAGACCAGGACAACCAGGTCGTCCTTGGACAGATTGTCACCCACGGTGGTGTCGTTGCCGTCGATGGTAGCGATCTTGGTGGAATCCTTCAGGGTGTACTCTTCGCCGTTCACGATGACGCTGTTGCCAGACAGGGTGGTGATGACACCAGCAGCAACGTTAGCGGGCTTCTTCTTGATCTGATACAGGCCGTCAGCGGTGACAGTGTACTCATACACGCCGTCAGCATACTGCTGGTTGTCATCGGTGAACAGGTAGTTGTTGTTGTCCTTGCCGTCCAGCAGCTTGCCGTCCACAACGGCGCGATAGAAATTGCCATCGTTGTTGGTGCCCTTGTAGCCATACAGGTACAGGTAGTCACCGTTAGCGGAAGTCTTAGCATTCAGAGTCACAACAGCAGCAGCAGTGGTGCCGGTAGCGCTGGTAGCAACCAGGTAGCTGTTCAGACTAGTAGCAGTGATGGAAGGAGCCGAAGCAATGCCAGTGTAGACATTGACCTTCTTGATGTCAGTGTTATTGGTACCAGTCTTGTACTCAACGTTGAAGAACACAGTCTCCTTGTCACCATACAGGGTCTTAGCATCTGCATTACTACCAGAAACGATCTTTGCCTTGTTCTTGCTGAAGTCGAAGGCACCGTTGTCAGTGGCAGTAATCTTGTTGGCAGCGATTTCTTCCAGAGTGATCTCCTTGCTGCTGTTGATGCTGTAAGTGTAGATCTTCTTGGAAGGATCAATGCCAGCCTTGTCAGAACCTTCGGTATCAGCGCCATATGCCTTCTTAGAAGAGGTGTAGGTGCCCTCACCAGTCATGGTCTTACCAATGGAGCCGTCCTTGTCGGTCAGGACATATTCGCCGGTGGTGCCGTCAGACAGGGTGACCTTCACGGAGTAGTCGCCGTTGAAGTTGCCGCGCTCGATGCCCCAAACGAAAGCGAAGTCGTCAGAGGTGCCGGTAGAAGAGCTGACAGCCACAACGTAGCCGTTGTTGTCCAGGTAGAAGGTAGCATCCTTGTTCAGGGTGCTGGAACTACCATAGGAGCCAGCAGCGTTGAACTCATCGGTGTCGATGGTAGCGTTGTCCTTGCTGTTCAGAACGCCAGCAACAGTGTACTTGGTGCCGTCCACGGTCAGGGAGTCGTTGCTTTTGTAAGCGGTCAGCTTACCGGTCACAGTCTTAGCCTTGTTGACATACAGCTTGCCGCCGATCTCGGTCACGATGACATAGTCATCCTTGGCCACATCGGAGAAGCCAACAACGTCGGAAGAGTCATTGTAAACCTTGTTGCCATCGGCGGTCTTCACAGTGATGGAACCCTTACCGCTGGTGGAATACTTGGTGACCTCACCCAGACGATAGGAGACCTGGATGATGTAATCGGCGTTGCCGTCATCGTCGTTGTCGATGATGGTCAGAGCCTGGCCAGCCCGGTTGTAATCGGTGGTGTCATCGTTCTTGTTGAAGGAAGCCAGGGTGGTAGCGTTGCCGTAGTTAGCGCTGACCTTGGTGGTACCAGGAACGATGGTGATGTCAGCATCGTCAGCCAGGTCATAGGTCTCCTTGAAGGTCTTCTCCTCGGTGGTGGTAACCACAGCGTTGTCGGTAGAAGCAATCAGGGAGCCAACAACGGTCTTCTTGTCCTTAGCGAACAGGATGACCTTCTTACCCAGCAGGTCCAGGCTGGTGGTGACGTCATAAGTGCCGCTGTAATTGACGGCGTTCTTGTTGTCGGGGTCATATTTCCAATCGTCATCGTTGACGGTGGTCACCTTCAGCTGAGTCTTGCCTTCCTTCAGAACGTTACCGTCCAGAGCGCCGTACTCGTTAGCAACGACAACGGCTTCCAGCTTGTCAACGTCATACTTATCTTCCAGCATGGTGATCTTATCGTTGGTAGCACCAACGACCTTATCCTGGACAGTGATCTGAGAGGTCAGCTGGCCCTTGGAGTCAGTGGTCAGAGTGGTCTTGTACTCGACTTCGTAAGCCTGGAGTGCGTTCCAAACCATCTGAGCAGCGTTGTCGCGGGTGATAGCGGCAGCGGTGTCCATGGTTTCCAGGCCCTTGTACAGACCCTTCTGAGCAGCACGCATGTTCACGTTGGTAGCCCAAGCATTGCCGGTGAAGCCCTCGTTCTCGGACTTGTAGCCCAGGGAAACGAGCAGCATCTTGGCCAGCTGGACGCCGGTCACGTTGCCGTTGGGGGCGAACTTACCGCCGCCGACGCCGGACACGATGCCCTGCGCAGCGCAGGACTCGATGTAGCCCTCAGCCCAGGCAGCGTTGGCGTTGTTGCGCACGTCGCTGAAGGTGGG
>CAKSGG010000341.1 GCA_934454215.1 uncultured Clostridia bacterium | reverse complement strand
CTTTCAGGCATTGTAACGCGGGGAAGCAGTGATAAAACCGTTGACATTACCGTTACTGCACAAAATGGCGTAGAAATAAAGAGTGAAGACCTAACCCTTACAGTTAAGCAAAAGACGGCGGCATCTACAACCACAAGCTATGAAGCTTCTTCAACGGTGCCGACAGTTTCGGGACACAGCTCTAACGCGGGCGGCAGCGGAAACAGCGGTATAGAAATTAAACCTATAGAAAAGCCTGAGATGGAGTTTAGCGATTTATCATCATCACATTGGGCATATGATGCGGTTAAGGCGCTTTGGCGTAATGGAATAGTAAAGGGTGTTACAGAAAACACCTTCGAGCCTGAAAGAAACGTAACGCGTGAGGAATTTGCAAAATTACTTGCATGCACAGTTGAAATCAGACCCAAAAACAAGGAATTTGCATTTTCCGATGTTCCCGAAACAAGGTGGAGCTATCAGTACATACGCACCCTCGCAACAAACGGCATAATTAACGGGCAGACAGACGGGTACTTTGGTGCAGACGCAAATGTCAGCCGTCAGGATATGGCAGTAATGATTTACCGTGCGCTGAGTGCTTCA
Organism: uncultured Clostridia bacterium; assembly: GCA_934454215.1. GTDB lineage: Bacteria > Bacillota > Clostridia > UBA1381 > UBA1381 > Ornithomonoglobus_A. Next base: position 2,247 of record CAKSGG010000341.1, on the reverse strand, counting down.
GCTGTCAAGCTTGAAAAGGTACGCACTGCCCCGCAGTTTGCAGATAGTTCTGAGATTAGCTTCTACGCACGGGAGGCTGTAACGGAGCTTTTTGCCCTGGGTATTATAAACGGAATATATGATTGGGAATTTGCTCCCGAAAGAAGCGCCACACGTGCGCAGGCGGCAACCGTGCTTAATAACCTGATGCAAAAAACTAAGTGGTAAATTACGGATTTTAATTTATTGTCCGGTGTTCCCATTTCTGTCTATTTACATATAAAGGGGATGCTGGTAGAATGAACTTACGCTTAATATCAAATTGAAAAAAATATTTAAAACGGAAGGAATGAAATTTATGCGAAAAACCATTTCAAAGCTTTTGTGTATGGTAACGGTGCTTGCGGTAGTGCTTTCTATGATGACTGCGGTAACGGTATCGGCAGCATATACAGAAAGATTGCCAAGGGTTACGGTGCATCTTTTGGGTGACTCCACCGTAGCGAGCTATGCAAAAAATCCAAATACGGGAATAACCGGCTGGGGGCAGGCGCTTGAGGCTCTCTTGAATGAGTATGTTACAGTAAATAACTGGGCAATCAGCGGCCTTTCAACAAAAGGTATGCTCCAAAATCTCGGTCAGAAAAACGCAGGGGCTTACGAAGAACAGTGGACAGGGATTCTCGGAAATATTGATGCCGGGGACTATGTATTTATTCAATTTGGTCATAATGACCAGGCGTCAGGAGAGGCATGGTCTTCATCTATTGAAGAATATAAAGAAAATCTTATAAGTATGGTTAATGAATCAAAGGCAAAAGGTGCAATTCCTGTTTTAGTAACCCCGCCTGAAAGAATGTATTACGCTGCTCAGGGTGATACTTTGGGCGGCTATCCTGCAGCAATGATAGAAGCAGCGGGAAATGACACCTTACTGATAGATTTAAATAATTATTCCAAGGAAGTGTTAAGTACAAAAACGCAGGGAGAGCTTGAAGCTTTTTATGCGAAAAAATATGACAGTGCAACATCTTCATATGTTTCCGATACTTCTCATTTCAGCCCGAGCGGTGCGCTTACTCTTGCAACATACATAGCGGAGCAAGCACCTTTTTTGAAAGATTATATCAAAACAGGTGTTACCGCTGAAAATATTGATTACAGTGAGGTTTTCTATAAATCATTTTTTCAGAATGCGGTAAATAATGCTGATGGAACAAGAATAACAAATACTCATTATACAAGACCTTTTAATACGGACGGAACGGCAGGCAATTATAAAACATCTGTATATACAGAAGGAACAAATAAGGCATATAAATGGGAAAGCCTTAAAAATGGCACGGGTCAGGATTATTTTGCATTGGATAATTTAAACGGCGCAGGGTTTATTTCTTACGACAGTATGATAAAAGTGCCCGCCAATAAGTCAGCAAAAATTGAAGTAAGAGATAAAAATTGGCAAAGAGCAATATATATTGAGCTTAGAGCTAATAACACAAGCGTTAATATGTCTGTTGTAAGTTCAAATTATGATGCTGATAAGGCAGCATATGTTGATCGCACTTTGACCTTTGGCAATGTGCTAAGTATGAAAGCGGACGAGTGGAATAAATTTCGCCTTATTGTAGACCAAGAAAATAAGAAATATCACATAATTGTAAATGAAAAGCTTGTATGCACAGATGTTCCCTACAGAGCGCCGGGAATGAATTCAAGCGAAAATGCATTGTATGCGTTTTATTTTGGCGTACCGTATACAGATGCCGGAAACACTTTTTATTTAGATGATGTTGTAATAAAAAGCGTTTCTGAGCGCCAGACAATAAAAATGCTGCTTGAGGGAATAGATGCCTGTCTGACTGAAAAAACATATTACAGCAAAGCAGACAACAAAGATGGTTGGATAGAAGAAGAAACATTTTATTTCCCTGCGCATGCAACAACCGCACAAAACAGCTCAATCTCATGGGGAGAGTACGAGCAAAGCAGAACCGCGTGCTATAAGAGCTTTTTCTATAATCAAAAAGAGGATGCTGATTTCAGCACATCAACAACACCATACCGCCAGACATACAATGTATATTCACCCATGGGGTATGATAGCTTTAATGATGCAAAACTGAATTTCAATCCTACAATAAAGGCGGGAAACACAAGCCTTACTCTTAAAACTGCAGATATGGTTATAAAAAGACGTTTGCTTTTAGAAAGTGATGCTGATCTTGAAATTTCAGTTCCGCGTGTACTTAATCATACTACTGCTGT
>CAKSGG010000340.1 GCA_934454215.1 uncultured Clostridia bacterium | reverse complement strand
CCCGTGCTTGACGCTATGGTTGCGTGGGGTACGGAATACAAAGAAAAATCCATATAAGCCGAGAGAGCAAGTAGACAATATGTCTGCTTGCTCTCGCTTTATATAAAACTTACTTTACCCAAGTTTCATTATCCGTGCCTGTAACGCCGATATGCGTATTCGCCGATTCAGCGATTGCATAAAACGCCCAATGTGAATTGTTTTTAAGGTCGGTAAATTTATTCAGTGACGAAAGATTTTTATTGATATACCCCTCGTCAGCTGTTCTGCCGGTTGCCTTGTTTACGACGGTTACGACTTCCGCACGGGTGATAGCGTTGTCGCCCTTGAATGTTCCGTCAGCGTAGCCATTAAGCCAGCCTGCGTGTTTTGCATAAGCAATGTCAGAATACGCCCAATAGTTATTTGCAACATCAGTATATTTCACTGTGTAGCTGCCTTTTTTGACATCATTAAACAATGCGTCAAAGCGTACTGTCATAGCCACAAATTCCGCACGGGATATATTTTCGTCCGGCTTAAAGGTGTTATTGTCATAGCCCTTGATAATACCGTATTTTTTGATATATCCGATAAACTTTGAATACCATTCATTTGACTTGACATCTGCAAAATCGGACTTACCGCTGATTTTTTCGCCTCTCTGTTCGGAAATCAGTCTTGCGAAAATTGCCGCTGCTTCGGCACGGCTCATATTGTTGTCGGGGCGGAAAGTACCGTCCTCATAACCGAAAATGTACGCCGTATGCGTTTTGCCCGGAAGTGTTACAACACCGTTTTTATCTGTCGTTCCTGTTGCTTCGCCCTTGTTTTTGTCTTTGAGCAGAACGGTAACATTTTCTTTTGCATTGCCCTTATTATCGGTTACGGTAACAGTATAAAAGTTTCCGTTATCAAGCGTTTTTCCGTTCGGCAGAGTAATTGTTAAATTGCCCTTGCTGTCGGTACTCTTTGAGAAGTTTGTAACGGCTTTTTCGTCCTTGTCTGTGATTTTAACATTTACGGTTGTATAATATCCGCCGCCGGAGCTGCTGCCGCGACCGCCGCCACCGCCGGAAGATGAGCCGCCACCTGTTGATTTGACAGGAAGTGTAACCTTGCCGTTTGCGTCGGTAGCTGCCGTCTTTTCGGTCGTCTTGTCCTTAATTGTAACCGACACACCCTTTACAGCCTTATTTTCTTTATCAAGAACGGTTACGGTTGTCTGATTATCCGTTGTCAAGGTCTTGCCGTCGGGAAGTGTAACAGTAATTTTACCGTCCTTTATTTCAATAAAGGCGTTCTCAATTTTGCCCTTTGTGTCCTCAACCGTGATGTTATATTCTGCTTTGGTGTCCTCTGTATCTGATTTTCCGTCACCGTTGGTATCTTTGCCCGGTATAGTTTCGGAAATGTCGGTTTTGCCGTCTTTATCGGTAATACCCTCGCTTGCAGGGGGGATATAGATTTTACCGTCTTTGTCGGTAACACCTGTCAAAGACTTTGTTTCCGTACCCTCAACGGCTTTTTCGGAAACAACAACACTCATATCCTTTACAGCCGTATTATCCGCCTTGTTTGATACGGTTATAATAATTCTGTTCGCATAATCAAGCTTTACGCTTTCGGGTAATTCAACAGAAATGTTTTCTGCCGATTTAACGCTGCCGTCCTCATTTTTGATTTCCGCATTGTGTTTAATATACGCTTTTTCAATCGCACCCGATTTGTTTACAACGGTTACGATAAAGCCGTCAACCTCTGAATAGCCGTTTGCGTCGGTATAGTCAAAGTTTGTCGGCGGCACAATAATTTTTCCGTCTGCATTTGTAATACCCGATTCGCTGTTTTCCGCAGCGTCCGAAACGGTAACGGAAATGTCTTTCAGCGGAGCGCCGTCCTTGTCAAGAACGGTTACGGTGATACGGTTTGCATAATCAATCATATTTTCAGCCGGAAGTTTTACGGTGAAAGAATTGTCCTCATTCAGCGTTACAAGAGCATTTTCGATATAACCATTTTCGTCATTTACGAAAACATAGTAGCTTTGTAAATTAACCTTTCCGTCTTTATCGGTAAGCCCCGAATTTACGGGCGGCACGGTCAGCTTGCCGTACATATCGGTCGTGCCTTTTTCGATATAGTCTTTATCCGCAATTACGATAACAGATACGCCCTTTTGTGGATTGCCGTTCTGGTCGGTAACGGTGATGATTGCAGGGCTGTCCTGCGTTAAAGTCAAGCCGTCTGGCAGCTTCACAACAATGTTATTGCTTTCGCCAATGTAGGTTTCGCAGTTCGGGATTGTAACATTGAGCTTATCCGTAACCTTGATAACATAGGTAAATTTACTGTCGCCGTCCTCTTTGCCGATTGTGCCGTTGTCGTCGCCTGTCGAGGATTTTTTGTCGGGAGCGATAAACTGTCCGTTTTCGTCTGTTACACCTGTTGCGTTATTGCCGTTATCGTCTGTAACAAAGATATTCAAGCCCGTTGCCGCTGTCTGATTTTCGCTATTGAATACGGTAACGGTCGTTCTGTCCGCAAAGTCAAGCAGTCTGTTTTTCGGCAAGCGGATTGAAATGTTATCGTCTTTGTCAATCGTGATTTCGGAATTAAACACAGGCTTGTTGTTTTTATCTGTGAGAATGACGGAATATCCGCCGATTTCAGCCTTGCCGTCCTCGTCTGAATTATCCTTTGCCACAAGCTGGGGAATATCCGCAGTCTGCAATATCGCTTTACACTCAATACATTCAATATGCTTTCTGCCGCCGTGTTCAATGGTCGCCGCTTCGTCAATTATCCATTCAGACGGTGCGTGTCCCTTTGCGTTTTTGTAATCGCTCTTAACCGTGTCGCCGCAAACCTCGCAAACGGAAGTTGTAAA
>CAKSGG010000339.1 GCA_934454215.1 uncultured Clostridia bacterium | reverse complement strand
GCATAGAACCACTCGTCATTATTGACCGTCACGGTGTAATTTCCGTTATCGCCCTCTGCCTTGCAGAATAAATGTCCTCCAAGCAAATTAATTGAGGAATTAGCCGATATTTTTCCGATATTGAGTTCTTCCGTTTCTCCGTCTTTATCGGGCTTGTCATCAATCGGCTTGTCAGGCTCTTCTTTCGGCATTCTGAAATTAACCGTCAGAGCGTCGGCAGTTTCAAAGCCCCATATATCCTTTACTCCAATGATTTCGGCTTTATAGTTTCCGCCGCCCTCAAGTGCGGTAAATTTAAGACTTGCGCTCATCATGTCCTCGGCATATTCAGCCGTCATACCCGAATCGGCTATAAGCTTTCCGTCAAAATCATTGTCATAAACCCTCACTTTATCGGCAAAAGCATTCGGTGCTAACTTATTATTCGATTTAATGACGATTCCCGCATCGGTAATTTCACTTCCGTCAATAAAATCCGTTGTAAGCTTTACGGCGTCAACCGTAGGCGTTTTGAAATTCAAAATGAAATCCTCAGAATTTTCATTGCCCCACTTATCCTTTACATTCTTAATTTCAAAACGGTAGCTTCCGTTAATTTTTAAATTTGTAAAAGATAAATTTGCGCTCATCATATCCTCACTGTAGGTAATAACCGTACCCGGATTGCTTATCGCATCTCCGTTTTCATCATATACGATTATGCAATCGTCAAGACAGTTTTCTGTAAGCATTTGATTTGAGACAATATTTATTCCGTCATCACCCACTTCGCCACCGTCCGCAAAATCACTTGTAAATCTGTATTTCTCAACTCCACGCTCAACAACAAGATTTTTATATGACATTGTTCTGTCTGCCGAATCCATTAACATTCTTGCAGAAATTTTGTCAACCCTTACATCGGCGTCCGTCTTGCCGTTTGAGCTGCTGTACACATTTTCAAGCTTTGTTACGGTTCCATCAAGCTCTATTGCTGTCATTTGAAATTTTCCGTTTACAGCCGTCGGTGAAATCACAAACTTAACGCTGTGCCAATCGTCCGCCTTGTTTGTCTGACTGAGCGCCAAATACGCTTTTGATGTTCCGTTATTGTATTTTATAACATATTTATTCGGCTTTTGGTTTGCGTCGCTTGTGTTCGGATACATTTCAAAATCCAGCACTTTAAAATATGTAGACTGCCAATAATGGTCACTCGGATTTCCGTCCCATTTTGAATTTACAACCTGATAGTCATACGAAATCACAATCGGTTCTCCGTTATTTGATTTTTCGTTCACGCTATAGGACGGTATATAATTGTTTCTGCTCTGCCAATACCACAAATGCGTGTCCTGTGCGTTCTCATCATCAAACGCCGCAAGCTCTCCGTTTGCGTCGGTTTTATAATAATATTGATATTCTCCGCTCTTTTCGGATCGTGTAGCGCCTCCGTCCTTCGACGGATACGCAACATTATTCAGTTCTGCATACCTTGTCCTAAAGCTTGAAATACTAAGTCCCGATTCCGTATTTATACACACATTTCCGTTTTCATCTGTTGAGATGTAACTAAAACCGTTTTCGCCGCGTTCGCTGTTCCATTTCATATTCCATGACGTATCTTTATCGCTTGAAACAACTGTAACATCACTTTCAGCCAAAACACTTACCGCTGCCGATTGAACAAAAAGCGCCGCTGTCAAAAATACGCTTAAAAATCTTTTTTTCATTCCGTTCCTCCCTTATTTATTTGACAAAAATTCGTCAACCTGTTTTTTGCACTCTTCAACAACCTTATCAATTCCTGCCTGCTTTAATTCGTTTGTAAATTCGTCCCAATATGTATCAGGGTCAGCCGTTCCCTTATCCATTCTTGCAATCAGATATTTTTCTCTTACCTTTGTAAGCTGTGCAATTTCAAGCGTAACGGAGCTTGTATCAAAAACAGCGCCCATAAACGGTGATACGGCAGCCTCGTCGTTAAGCTTCTTTGTCTGTTCCCAAACGTCCTTGTCCTGACCTACCTGCGGATATGCGTTAAACTGATTTCCGAATACCCATGACGAGTTTGGTAAATATCCTCCGTTCTCGTCGCACTGAATATGGTCCTCGTCCGCCCATTTATAGTGTTTGCCCTCTATACCGAAGCAAAGAAGATTATAAACATCTTTATCCGTGTTCAAAAGCTCAACAAATTCAATCGCTTTTTGAGGATATTTTGTTTCTGCGCTGATAAAAGTCTTTGTTGCAAGCGGTGTTTTTTCCGCAATATACGGCTCTGATATCATTTTCCATTCATAGTCATAGCCTGTTTTATTCTTATATTCGGCTTCTATTCCCGGCTTATACCAGCCCGGAATTGTCGCATATCTTCCCGATGCAACATCAGCACTGTCATCTGTAACGGTTGCAATATCCTTTCTGAAATATCCCTTCTGCGCACACTCATAAGCGAGCTTTGCCCCCGCCTTTGATGCAAGCTGTTCATATAACGGTTTAACAGATTTATCGTCCCAGCTAATGCTTACAACACTGCAGAAAGCACTGGAATTTTCTGTTTTTACATCCTTAAGATTATATCTCTCCAATGCGTCGGCATTGAAAAATCTTGAACCGTCCATTTTAAACGGATACAATGACGGCTCATTATCTCTTACCGCAATCCAAAGAGGCTCTAAATCCATAACGCTGTCTACCGAATCAATATCAAAATTGTATTTTTCCGCCAAATCCTTTCTTACTCCCACGGCATTATTTGACGCTTCAATCTGCATATTCGGAACGCAGTAAATCCCGTCTTCTACAGACGCCGCTTTCCACATATAATCGGGCAATGATTCTTTCAAGGCTTTTGCGTCCTTATCCAGCAGCTCCGTTAAATCCAGTGC
>CAKSGG010000338.1 GCA_934454215.1 uncultured Clostridia bacterium | reverse complement strand
TATTGAACAGCAAATTGAGTTTGAACTGATACAGTTGTTGAAGTCCGATATCGGAATGCGTAAATGCAAACGCTGCGATAAGTATTTCATTATGAAGGGCAACTACGACACCAATTACTGCAACCGCATTGCCGAGGGTGAAACCCGCAACTGCCAGGACTTAGCCGCACAAGAGAACTATAAAAAGAAAATGGCGGACAATGCCGCCATTCCGTTATATCAAAAGTATTATAAGCGCTATGCCGCCCGTGTTCGTGTAAGGCAGATTAAAGAGCCTGATTTCAAAAAGTGGAAGTATCAGGCAATGACAAAGCGTGATGAATGCTCCGACGGCAAAATCACCCTTGCGGAGTTTGAAGCATGGCTTGAGGGCAGCTTTCCGAATAGGGAGAAGAAACAATAAAGTGAAAACTGGTGAAATCACGGCTGATTTTTCGGCTGTGCTTTATTTAATAATTTGCGTTTTATTCTAAAAAACGAATATACTTAACAACGGTATAATTTACATTATGAGCAGTTCGCTGATGGTACGGTAAAATGTATCGAAGATGAGATACCGTTTGAGTTGCCTGACGGCTGGGCGTGGGAACGACTCGGCAACGTAACTACGATTGCAAGAGGTGGTTCGCCTCGTCCTATAAAGAGTTATTTGACTACCGAATTAGACGGTGTTAATTGGATTAAAATCGGAGACACAGAGAAAAACGGCAAATATATTTTTTCTACAAAAGAAAAGATAAAACCCGAAGGCATTGCAAAGAGCCGATATGTAAAAAGCGGTGACTTCTTGCTTACTAATTCAATGAGTTTTGGCCGACCATATATCTTAAAAACTGATGGCTGTATTCACGATGGTTGGCTTATGATTGGTAACACAGAAATTGTTTTTAATCAAGACTATTTGTACTATGCTTTGAGTTCGGATTTTATGTATAATATGTTGTCTGTTTTAGCCGGTGGTTCAACAGTCGATAATTTGAACTCAGATTTGGTTAAATCTTTATTGTTCCCGATACCACCAATGCAAGAACAAATTATTATTGCCAACAAGGCTGAAAGTCTTATGAAAATAGTAGATACTATCAATAATAATGAAAAAGAATTATTAAAAAATATAAAATCCATTAAATCCAAAATCCTCGACCTCGCTATCCGTGGAAAACTCGTTCCACAAGACCCGAATGATGAGCCTGCTTCTGTTCTCCTTGAGCGTATCCGTGAGGAGAAAGAAGAACTGATAAAGCAAGGCAAAATCAAGCGTGACAAGAAAGAATCCGTCATCTTCAAAGGTGATGATAACTCTTATTATCTGAGGACAGATAAACTGATAGAATCGCTCGATGATTGGCGCTTTGATGAATTGCCCTATAATTGGTCGTTGTGTTGCCTTGGTGAAATATGTGATTATGGAAATTGTATCAATGTAGATAGCACATCCATCGCAGAATCCGCTTGGATTTTAGACCTTGAAGACATTGAAAAAGATACTGGCATTGTACTTAAAAAAATTAAGAAATCAGAACGTAATGCTGCGAGTACAAAACACCTTTTTCATAAAGGACAAGTACTATACAGTAAACTTCGACCATATTTGAATAAAGTTGTTCTTGCAGACGAGGACGGCTATTGTACCTCCGAAATCTTACCGTTAGATTTTTCTGAAATAATTGTTCCCGGGTATGCTCGCTATTTTCTTATGTCACCGACTTTTTTACGATATGCTAATAAATGTTCTTATGGTGTGAAAATGCCACGTCTCGGTACTACTGACGGAAAGAAAGCAATATTGTCGTTACCACCCATAGAAGAACAAAAGAGAATAGTCATTGCAATCGAAAAGGCATTCTCTTCGCTGTCATCTATCACCGAAAACCTGTCTTAAACACACAGCCGCCCTCAACACCACGAGGGCGGCTTTTCACTTACCAAGTGACTATTTTATCAACAAGCGCTTGCTGTTCGCTGGCAGTGCGTCGGAGATAAATGCGGGTGGTTTCAATGCTTTCGTGACCCATAAGGTCAGCAAGCAAAGCAATATCGTTATACTTTTCAAGGAAATTCTTTGCATAACGATGTCTAAACGAATGCGGATAAACAACCTTTTTATCAAGTCCGTATTTGTCGGCATAGTTTTTGAGTTGTTGTGATATTCCGCGAGTTGTAATTCTATCTCCATAACGGTTTAAGAATAAATAGCCGGAGGAACGGTTATTTTCCCCCAGCCATTCAAGAGTTTCTGTTCTTAACTTTTTCGGTATGTATAATCTGCGAAGTTTTCCACCCTTTGTGTATAAATCGAAATAACCGATTTCAATATGCTCAATTTTTATTTGAATCAGTTCACTGACTCTTGCGCCTGTTGCAGCCAAATACCAAACGACAAAGTACCATTCCATATTGCCGTCTTTTTTCAACTGTTTTTTCAGATAATTATAATCGGCATTGCTGATAACATTTTCCAAGAAATTTTTCTGTTGCACCTTAACGGCTTTCAACTGCAACTTTTCCTTGCCTAAAAATTCAAGGTATTTGTTTATACCTTGAATACGCAGGTTAACTGTTTTAGGCTTAAAGAATTCCATAAGATAGCCTTTATAAGCCAATAGATTTTCCTTATTCACTTCGTCGTAATGCGAATGATAATAATTTACCGTCCAAAGATAAGAAGTGATCGTGTTTTCCGAAAGATTGCTCTTTCTCAAATGTTCTTCAAATGTTTGTTTTGTCTTCATAAAAAGACACCTCCGTAAAATATTTCTGCGGTTTTCCGCACAAATATTATAACGGAGGATATTTAACTATCTCTTATTATGAGAAGATTAGCGATGAAATCACTTGTATCGATGATGAAATACCTTTTGAAATACCAAATACATGGG
>CAKSGG010000337.1 GCA_934454215.1 uncultured Clostridia bacterium | reverse complement strand
GAGAAACACAATTTTAGCAAACCTCAACACAAAGGATATTCAGACGGTTAAGAATAAAATTGCCGATATTCAAAAAGCTGTTCCCGTTATGGAAAAGCACTCAAATGAAAACAAAACAAGACTTGACAGCACTCAAAAGGAATATGCCGAATTAAAGGAACAGGCACAGGAATTTGATACGGAAGAATTACAAGATTTGCGTTATGACATAAGACCACAGGCTGAAAGTGAAACAATATCCGAGCTGCAAAAAATTTACGGCAACTCATTTTCAAGAGAAATCTTTAATAATGCAAAATCCGAAACCGATAAAGCCATAGGCGAAACTGACAGGTATTCCGTACGCAAACGGCTTGAAAATTATATAAACAAGAAAAGTGTGCAAACATCCGAAAATATCCGCCGTAAACAAGAAAAAGAAAACGAACGGTAGATGTAAAAGACAAGCTGTAATTGAGCAAATAGGCAGTTAAATACTCCGCAAAATCAACACTTTTAAGAGCGGTTTTGAGCAAGGTAATACCCTAACCCCAAACCGCCCCGAAAATAACTTCTATTTGCTCAACAAAAAAATACCGATTTCAAGATTTTAGTCCTTAAACAAGGTATTTAAGGACAAGTCCGAAATCGGCGTTATTACTGAATTTTACGGCTGTTATAGTTTTATGACAGCACATAATGATATAATTTATTATACCATACGATGGGCTTAAAATCAAGAACTTGACTGCATTTTCTACAAAATGCACAAGAAAAATTTTCTTGATTTTCCGTCAGAAATATAGTCAAATAAGGAGTTGATTTTATGTCTCGCAGAGGCGAAAACATTTACAAGAGAAAAGACGGTCGCTATGAAGGCCGTTACATAAAATATTATGACATATCCGGCAAAGCCGTTTACGGCTATGTATATTCAAGAAGTTATTCAGAGGTTAAAGAACTGCTTGTAAAATACAAAACCGAAAGACCGACACGACAGGGCAAAAACACATTGCTTTCGGAATGGCTTAAAAGCTGGCTGAAATCACAAGGCACGTTAAAGCCTACAACAAAGCAGATTTATAAAAGTCATATTGATAATTATATAAATCCTAATTTAGGTAAAATACCGCTTAAAAAGCTGAACGGCGACATTTTACAAGGCTTTGTAAATGACTTGAATTTATCGGCGTCAACGGTTAAAAACATATTCAGCATATTAAAATCAGCGCTATCCTCCGCAGAGAATAACGGCTTGATTTTGAATATATGGGATAAAGTGAAAGTACCAAAAAAAGAAAAATCCATTGTTCAAGTCTTAACAGTAAATGAGCAAAAACAGCTTGAAAGCGTACTGACATCTCCGTTTGATATTGGTATATGGATTTGTCTTTATGCAGGACTTCGTATCGGTGAGGTTTGTGCGTTAAAATGGGCGGATATTAACTTTGAAACTTCAACCTTAACCGTAAACGGCACACAGGCACGGACAGAAAACGGCGTTGAAATCATTGCACCTAAAAGCAAAAGTTCAAAGCGTGAAATTCCGATACCTGTTATTCTTATAAATAAACTCAAAGAAATTCTGCAAACATGCGAATATGTATTATCAAAGAATAACAAGCCTGCCCAAATTCGCACATACAGACGACATTTCAAAAAACTTTTGCAAAAGGCAGATTTGCCGGATATTAAGTATCACGCACTTCGGCATACTTTCTCGACCAGAGCATTAGAGGTCGGAATGGATTATAAAACGCTTTCGGAAATTCTCGGTCATTCTTCTGTCGGCATAACGCTTGATTTGTATGCACATTCGTTAAATGAGCATAAGCGTAGTGAGATGAATAAACTCGGACAGATTTTCGATAAATAAATATTTTCCGTCAGAATTTCTCGTCATAAACTGCTGAACAACCCTTTATATCAAAGCATTTGGGGTATGTGTCCTTAAATACCTTGTTTAAGGACATATACAGGATAAGGCTTGTAATATTGCTGTTTGTATATGGCTTATTATATGTTTTTGACGGAAAATTTATATATTTGTGGAAGGGGGCTGTAGTGAGTATATTTAACAAACTGAAACATTTTGAAAAAAACGGAGGTATTACAATGAAAGTAAAAAAATTTTTTAGTATGATAACAATGCTGACTGTCTTGTTATCATTTAGTACGACAGCCTTTGCAGACAATGTAAGTCAAATAATCGGTGATGGAAATACGGTGGTATTTGTTGATGTGCCAAGCAATTACTGGGCAAAAGACCAGATTGATTATTTTGCACAACAAGGAATTGTTGCCGGATACGAAGATGGCAGTTTTCAGCCTGAAGCAGGAGTAACGAGAGAAGAATTTTGTAAATTACTCGTTGCAACGTTTAAGCAACCGTTGGAAACACCTAATACTCCTACATTCGCAGATGTCGCCGAAGATAGATGGTCTTATCCTTATGTGGAAGTGTGCAGAGAATTTTTAACAGGATATGCAAATCCGTTTGGAGGACTTCCTACATTCCATCCCACCGAATATGCAACCAGAGAAGATATTGCTGTCGCATTAGTTCGCATGATGGGCTTTACAGATAGTGATGCTAATGACAAAAACTACGCAGGCAGAAAGTTTTATGACGGGAGCAGCATTTCGCCAAGTTTGATGCCATATGTTAGTATTGCTTGCGAGAGGGGGTTAATAAGTGGCTATCCGGACGGAAATTTTGGTCCGACACAAGGGATCACGAGAGCAGAAACGGTTGTATTATTAAACCGTGCAACAAAGCAAGCCGTGACAAATATCAATGCGGATTTACAAATATCGGCGAATGTGCTATATAGCAAGGACGGAAAAACCGCTACAATAAATGTTCTCGCTGAAGAAGGCACAACAGTTACGGTAAACGGCGAAGCTGTAAAAA
>CAKSGG010000336.1 GCA_934454215.1 uncultured Clostridia bacterium | reverse complement strand
TAGGGTTATTCATAGCGACAGTTAAACGGTCAAGCAATTCAAACAGCTTTATGTCCTCCTCATAACATCCGGCAACCATTAAGGCAAGCCATATTATAACTGGGACTGCACAGATAAACAGAATAATAAGGGTTTTATTGTTTTCCTGTCTGTTCAACTTGTGTCACCTCTGATTTTCCATAAATCCAAAGAAACCGCCTCCTTTGCATACAAAAAGAGGGCGGCTCTTATTAGAACACACCCTCTGTCTGTATTACTTATTAAAATTTTGATTGTAAATCTGCATCAATTCATTCAATCTTGCGTTTTGCTGTACCCATAATGCAGTAACAGGAACACCTGTCGCTTTATCAATGTAATTGCCGTATGCAAGGATTTCTTCGGTTGATGCGATAACAGGCACTTCGGGAACTACTTTCGGCGTTCCATCATCAATCCATTTTGCAAAGACTACAATATTTTCATTGAGCATTACCTCGGTTACTTGCTGCTCCTTTGTGCGTGGATCTGAATACCAACCGTCAAAAATATATCCATCCTTTACGGGAACATACTCGTCAAGGTGAATTACTGTTCCTATTTTTTGTTGGGCAGGGTGGATATATGTACCTCCGTCTGAAGCAAAGATAACAGTGCGTGTCGTGTCAAGTTCCCAATGTCCCTCAAATTGGTCTGTGCTTGCAACTCTCGCTACGCAGGGGAGCATAACAGATACCGCCAAAACTGCCGCTAATATTTTTTTAGTCATAGAAAAAACCTCCGTTTCAAAATGTATATTCTGCATTTCTGCTGATTTCATTGTATAAGAAAACAGCAGTACAGTCAAAAAATTTTCAAAACGGAGATTTTATTTGCGGTAATATAAACAAGAATTTGTATTATACATTTTCAACCTCATAGATTTTAACAATTTTATCTATAAGTTCTTTTAAAGCTTCAACTATAGCCTGACTGCTATATATAATTTCTTCACGCAAGTCATATTTTTTTATGATCTTTTCATTTTTATTATATAAGTCGAAAAAATCATAATTATATGCAATATATTCTTCTGGTAACATTTTTAAATCAATTATTGGATTAGGATTCTTATATTGTTTACCATTTATGATAACATTCAAAGCTGACGCATATATTCTCTTCAGTTGTAAATAGATTGGTTCATATAATGCGTTTTCTTCATCAATACATACCTCATCAGAATACATACCTTCATTCCTAAGCAAACTTTCAATGTCTTTTGCATTGTTAAGTTGCTTTATTATTTGTACAGGTTCTGCAATAATTTCTTCTTCCCACTCATTACCATATTGATCCGTGTGATGGCAAATGCCATCAACAATATCTCCATATATATCTTCATAACCTTTAATAAAAATATCTATAATAATATTGTGAGCCACTCTTAAAGGATCAATAGCGTTGTATTCACTTACTATTTCATACAGATAATTACATTTATCCTGTATCTCCGCAGGAATACTATATTTATAAGAATTTTTTACTACTTCACCTAAAAAGTTTGCCTTTATCTTGTCCATAATAGACCAATCAAAAGTTGCATACTTTTTTATATCATCAATTAAAGGTTGATATATCTCATCCTTTCTTTTTATTGCTGATGATGACTCTTTTTTTTCTTTAAAACGTCCGCTAAACCAACCCCCAATTCCGCCCATAACAAGTAATATGCTTCCAGAAATAACATCTTTGAATATTTCATTCCAATCCATTTTATCCACCTTTAAAACCCAATATATTCAATTATCTTTTCTCTACTGTTTCTACTATGTCCAGCTTATTTTTCAACAATTATTTACTAAATATATAACTTGCCAGCATCCAGTAAGCAAAATAAATTCTGATTTATCTATAAATACAGTATACCGCAAAACAGGCAGAAAAGCAACCCTTTCGGACTGCTTTCTGCCTTTTGCACAAAGGATTACTTCACCCAAACCTCGCTGTTTGCAGATGTTACAGCCTTATGGTCATTGCAGGATTCTGCTACATCAAAGAAATACCACATATTACTGTAGGTTACATCGGTAAAGCGGTTAAGCTTTGTGAAGTTGTCCTTTACATATTCCTTATCTGCAACTCTGCCCGTTGCACGGTTGACAACCGTTACAACCTCCGCACGGGTAATAGCGTTATCGCCCTTGAATGTTCCGTCCGCATATCCATTGAGCCAACCAACATTTTTAGCATAAGCAATATCAGAATACGCCCAATAGTTGCTTGCAACATCGGTGTATTTTACGATGTTGCCGTCTTTTTTTACTTCGTTAAATAAGGCGTTAAAGCGTACCGTCATAGCAACAAATTCCGCACGGGTAACATTGTCATTCGGTCTGAATGTGTTGTCTGAATAACCTTTAATAATGCCGTATTTTGAAAGATAACCGATATAATCGGAATACCATTCGCTTTTGGATACATCATTAAAGTTTGACTTACCGCTGATTTTTTCAGCTTTCTTTTCTGAAATAAGCCTTGCAAAGATAGCAGCAGCTTCGGCACGGCTCATATTATTGTCCGGTCTGAAAGTGCCGTCCTCATACCCGAAAATATATGCCTTATGCTCACTTGCCGGAAGTATCAGCGTACCGTTTTTATCCGTTGTGCCATTAGCTGTGTTCTTTTTCTTATCCTTTAAGATAATGGAAACATCAGCCTTTGCATTGCCCTTGCTGTCGCTTGTCTTAATGGTGTAGTAGTTATCATTCGTCAAGTCTGCACAATTCGGAAGTGTCAGCGTGATTTTACCGTCCTTATCGGTTGATTTTGAAACGGATACATTTTTACCGTTTTTATCGGTTACGGTAATATTTGTGATGTTGGAACTAATATAGCTACCACCGCTGCTGCCGCCACGACCACCACCACCCGA
>CAKSGG010000335.1 GCA_934454215.1 uncultured Clostridia bacterium | reverse complement strand
GTGTCGAAACAAGAACACAAAAGGGAAGTCATGACAGTTTTTATTCATATATCAATGTAAAAGTCAATAATATTCCGGCAAATTCGGACTATATGCTTATCCTGATTGATACAAATGCAGATACAAGCTTTAATGCAGATGCAGCATACGCACTTCATTGCAGACTGAAAAATGTAAGCTACACCACAAAGCCGGAAATTGTAAACGCGGCTCGCTTGTCGGACGGAACTTATGAATTTACATTCAACAGAAATATCAATCTTGACGGGGCAACGATTTCTGCCACAAAAAATGGTGAAAACATTGATATTGCGGAAAATGGTTCGTATGATTCTGCAACCTACACATACCGTCTTAAGGTCGGTGAAGTCAATCTGAAAGACAGAATTACTTTCAGCATTGCAAACACAACAGACAGCTATGGCATGAATGTTGATATATCATACACTGATGTTATAACTGATGAAAGAGGCAGAGTAGAATCGTTATCGGCAACCGATCAAAATGGAAATGAATTTGAATTAACGGACGAGACGACAAAGCTTATATTTACTTCAAAAGTTGTTAATTCAAATGCACAGTATATAAGATTTATTGCGGCACAGTATGATGAAGAAGGAACACTGAAAAAGACGTCAATAAAAGATGTCGATGTATCAAATAAAAATGCGGAGGCAACGGTTTCATTGGAACTTGAAACAGTGGAAACGAATGATAAGGTTAAAATTTTCATATGGGCGGATAATATGGCCCCTGTACCTGTTTATGATAGTTTCGTAACAGAATTTGTAAATGCTTTTTAAAAGATTATTGTAAGATGATGGTTTCGGTGCCGAACTGTTTTCGGCACCGAAACATACTGGATTGGAAAATAAGCGTATTTATGCGCATTATATAAAATTTTAAAATACGGTTTATTCGCGCGGAAACGAGCAGAAAGGTATTGGTGGTTTATGAAGAAATTTATGGCATTTTTATTGGCAATTACTATGCTACAATTCCCGCATGCCAAAGCAGCGGAACAAAATGCACGGCTTACAGACGAGCTTGTTGATAAAAGCAAAATGTTTGCATACTCACAAACTGTGGAATGTGAAACCAAAAATCCTATCGGAGATTATGCGTTTTCCGATTCCGAAACGTATTATGTGACGTATAAATTAAATAACATTGCAGAGTTTTCTGTTATTACGATTAACTATAAAGCGGAGGAAAATATAAGATTTATTCTGTCCGATGCTGAGAACAAAAACGGCACAGAAATAGACAGTTCCGAAATAGAAAAAACGCAGCTGACAAAAATCGGAAGCTTTGAGCGGTATAAATATTCATACAGGGACAGTGAAAAAAAGGCATGTTACCTTACAATTGAGATTACGCAAAGCAAGGCAAAATATATAAGAATTGACAGTGTGGATATTATTGCCGATATACCGCTGGAGATTACGGCAATCAGGCACTTTAACGACGAAAACGATGAATTGAATGAGAATATTTTCGGGGCGTCAAAAACAGTATTGAGCTTTAATCAGGCGGTTGACAGTGATAATTTGCCGATGCTGTGTATAAAATGCGGTGATACGGTAAAAAGGGTGCAACCCGAACTTGATTCGAAAGGCAATGTTTCATACAGCTATGAGTCACTGCCTTTGGGGATTCATGAATTCAGTGCCGACAACTTTATCGGTGAAAACGGTAATACTTGCGATTTTAGCGATGTAAAAGGATATGAGGCAAGTATTCCTATAGAAACAAACCAATATCGGGGAACAGATAAAGTCAAACTTTCTGTTAATGTAAGGGATAAAAACGGTCAAACTTTTTCGGTGGAAAATGCAGAGTTTGTGTCGGAAAACGAAACTGTTGCCTCGGTTGACGATGATGTTATGAGCATTAATTCATTCGGAGATGCAGTAATTACGGCGCTGTTTGTTATTGATGGCATTGGTGTGACTTCCCAAACAAAAATCCATGTTCCAACAGCCGAAAGTATATCCGGCATAGATGAAAAAATCAATCTTCAAAAAGGCGAAGAATTATCACCGAAGTTAAAATTATATATGGACAACGGCGAGGAGATTTCCGCAGATGGTTTAAATATTGACGTGCATGTATCAAATACCGACGTGTTGGAATATGCGGAAGGGAAATTCACGGCGCTGCGAAACGGCACGGCAAGTGTTGAGTTTATAATAAATTATTACGGCAAAGAGGTTTCAAAAATTATAAGCGTCGGTGTGGGAAAACAGGCGCCGGATATTTTGGAAAGTGCCGGTTTAAAAATCGGGAACGGTAATTTAATTGTCGGACAACAGGCATATATAACGGTATACGGAAAATTTACTGATGGCAGAAACGCAAATTTGTTTGCTGCGAATATTAAATATTTCGTAAGCAATGATTGCGTAACAATAAGCGGGTCGGGAGATTTAACAGCGCTGAAGAGCGGAAACGTATCGGTTTATGCGGAAGTGACTTTAGGTACAAATACGGTAAAAACATCAAATATAGTGATAAATGTATTTGATAATGAGTTAAAGAGCGCAAAGGTAACAGTGCCGAAAAATACGATGTGCGTTACCGAAACTATGCAAATCGGAAGTAAAGAATATCTTAAAGACGGAAAGATGCCGACAGCCGATGAAGTTGATACGAAATATATGTCAGATTCAGAAATAATCACAATAAACGGAGATGTATTGACGGCAAATAAACCGGGTACGGCAAATATATGGGTGACCGCGACTTATAAGGGCAAGACTGTACAAAGCGAAAAAATACAAGTGACCGTATATGAAAACGGAGACTTTATATATAATAATCCGATAAATTTTGACGGAAAACAATATTCTCCAGACTGGAGCGGGACATACGCTCATGATACTTCTGCATGGTGG
>CAKSGG010000334.1 GCA_934454215.1 uncultured Clostridia bacterium | reverse complement strand
CGGTTGGCGTTCTTTCCGCTGGATCTATCGATATAGATTTGATCGACGCCCAATTGCTCCATGAGAACTTCCTGGCGCATCGTGTTCTGTTCCTGGGTGCTGACGCGGATATATCCTATTTTCATGGCATCACATCCTTTTCATTGTTTTTTCAAAAAAGTCTTGGTATACTGAACTTGAAACGATTTCGTTCAAGACAAGCGGGAGGTGGAACTCATGGTGGATAGATATTCGATTCAAGAACTGAAAGACATTGTGGCTCCATTGGCGCAAAAGTACGGTGCTCAGCGCGTCTATCTGTTTGGCTCCTATGCCAGACGGGATATGACGGAGTCCAGCGACGTAGACTTACGCATTGACAAAGGTTCCATCCGCGGTCTGGCCTTGGCAGGTTTTCTGGTGGACCTGGAGGACGCCCTCGGCCTGAAAGTGGACCTGATCCCAACCACCAGCCTGGATGGACAGTTTTTGTCCTCCATCCAAGAAGATGAGGTGTTGTTATATGAAGCCTCTTAACCGTGATCGCAGTATCTTGGAACACATCATTTCCTACTGTGAGCAGATCGAAGCAACCATCGACCGCTTTGGAGACAGTTATGCCGTTTTTTCCGATGACCCCATTTATCGAAACGCAGCGGCCCTCTGTATCCTTCAAATTGGGGAGCTGGTCGGCAAGCTGACGGAGGACTTCCGCGCATCCCATCCTGGCGTCCCCTGGCGGCAGATCAAAGCTATGCGCAATATTGTCGCCCATAGCTACGGTACCATTGACCCGGAAGTGACTTGGGAAGTGATGACGGAGGATATTCCTGCTTTGAAATCCTATTGCCACAATATCCTGATCACTGAACGGATGTAATCGACAGTGTCCCATTAGGGTCCCCTGGAGAGATGAGACGTCTCAAAACCGGGATTTGGACTCTAATGGGACACGTTTCTTCTGTCTCGTTTGGGTTTACCCTAATGGGACGTTTCACAGTTCCCCGCAGTAGAGGAACTCCTCGATCTCGTCCAGGCTGAACCCCTCAGCCAGACAATCATCGATCCACTTGCTGTCATAGCCACACCAAGAAGCAGTTGTCCGAAGTTCCTCCAGATAGGCTTCATCCTCATCACAGACACGGCCAACTGCCTTGGGCTGAAAATACGACGCCCAGGAGAAGAGGAATTGTTCCACAGAGAAGCGCTCACTCTTCTGCCTACCGCGAGAGTCAATGCGGAGAATATCTCCGCAGGACAGCTCCACTAGCTCAGGAGTGCCAGGGAGGTTCAGCAAGATCAAGGCTTTGCTAAGAATCCGTTCCGTGGAAGCATAGAGATACAGCCCTTTCTCCGGATAACGAACCAGGCAGAAGGGGTTATCTCCCTTCACGATGTACAGGTTGTTCTTCCGGTCCAACACCGTAAAACAGAAAGAACCCTCAACCTCTTCGGCCATGTGACGCAGGCTGTTGAAGTTGAGGGCTTCCATTTGTTCGATGAGTTGGACTGCAACATAGCTATCCGTCTCGATGTTCGTATTAGGGAGTTTCAAGGTTTTGCGAAGCAGACGATCATTGTAGAGTGTCCCGTTATGAGCCAGCGCAAAGGGCATCCCTTGGGCGTTGCCAGCGAAGGGATGATTATTTTGCGTCTTCAAGGCCGACCCCTGAGTAGTCATACGGGTATGGCCCATCACAACGGTTGAGTCTCTGGGGACCCTAAAGTTCAGGGTATGGGCAGCACCTGGGTGCTTGTCGATGTGGAGCATGCCGCCAGAGTTGTAAGCGATCCCGGCAGCATCCGTTCCTCGTTCCTCGCTGAATTCCGCCAAGGTCCGAATGATCCTGATCTTCTGGCGACGGGATAAGGTGTGTTTGTAGTCGATCATTCCAAATAAGCAGCACATGGTTAATAATCCTCCTCGAAGTTGATGGCATCGTTGACGTACAGTCGGCGCTCTTTCAGGTATTGAACCAGTTCCGGTTGCTGGCAGCTGGCAGCGAAGGTGGTCCAGGATAAGTTCTGCATCTGCTGGTCGGTTAGAGTGATAGCCAGGTCACAGAGCAGGTCGATGAACTGGAGCGTGGCGATCAGGGTGTTGTATTTCAGAGTGCCTCGGAAGATGCGGAACTCGATCGTCGCCCTGTTTTGCAGGTTGATGGAGGAGTAGCGGCCTTTGCTGTATCCTTTCTTGGCGTGATCCAAAATCTCTTTGGGCCGGTCCTTATAGCCGTACCGAGCGGCCCACTGCTCCATCTGGTAGGCGGTGCGTCGGCTGAATTTCAACAGCTCTTCCCAGTGTTTTTCAAAGAAGTAGAGCAAGCGGGCAATCGCTGCATCCTGGTCTTCCTCAGTATCCCCAAAGGCATCCCGGCTGACGTGGACGTGCAGGCCGCAGGTATCCGTTTGGTGAGAACGGTAGCCCATCCGAACTGCACTACGCATCACATCCTGCCACGGCATATCCCGGCAGTGATAGGTCAGGCTCATGGGGTGAGAGACCAGCTCAAAGCCGTTGCTCAGAGAACCGTCGTGCTTACAGTAGAGATACTCGTTGTATCGGTTGGCAATCTCCAAGAGACGATAGGCGTTTTCCTCGTCCTCTCCCTCTAGGTCGATCTCCAGCTCCACCCCAAAATAGCGGGGGCCAGTGCCGTAGAAGAGAGGACTGGGTTTGTAGCTGTACTCATGAATGACCTGTGCAGGGCGGAGATCCTCATAGCAATCCTCGCAGAAGCAACCATCACGTCCAGAGATGGTATAAGCATCGGAGTATGGGACGACCTCACCGCAGTTTTCACAGATGGTGTAGTAATCCTCGAAGCATCGGGGGCAGATGTATTCAGAGCCATAGGACATGGCCTGATCCCGATAGACTCGTTCACCGCACTCCCGGCAGAGGGTGGTGAGCGTGTTCAGGCAGGTGGGACAGAAACACTGATCGTCCCA
>CAKSGG010000333.1 GCA_934454215.1 uncultured Clostridia bacterium | reverse complement strand
TATTTCATTAAAAAACAGTCTTATGTTTGACGGTATCGGAGATTCGACCGTATGCTGGATGAGTCATACCGACTATATTTCGGAAATCCCGAAAGGGTTTGAAATTACGGCGTATTCAGAAAGCTGCCCTTGTGCGGCATATGAAAACAAAGAAAAAAAGTTATATGCAGTGCAGTTTCATCCCGAAGTGAACCATACTCAAAAGGGGCAGGAAATGCTGAGGAATTTTTTGTATAATGTATGCGGCTGCAAAGGCGATTGGGTTATGAGCGACTTTGCGAAACGTTCAATAGAAACATTAAAAAATAAAATCGGCGATAAAAAAGTTCTTTGTGCGCTTTCGGGCGGAGTTGATTCATCGGTGGCTGCCGTTATGCTGTCAAAGGCTGTCGGAAAGCAGCTTACTTGCATCTTTGTCGATAACGGCTTGCTCAGAAAAAATGAAGGTGATGAGGTTGAGACATTATTCAGAAATCAATTCGATATAAACTTGATAAGAGCAAATGCACAGGATAGGTTTTTAGGAAAGCTTGCCGGTGTTACAGAGCCTGAAAAAAAGAGAAAGATTATCGGTGAAGAATTTATAAGGGTTTTTGAAGCTGAAGCAAAGAAGATAGGAAAGGTTGATTATCTTGTTCAGGGAACGATTTACCCTGATGTAATTGAAAGCGGTGCCGGTGATGCGGCTGTTATTAAGAGTCATCATAATGTCGGCGGATTGCCTGAACACGTTGACTTTAAGGAAATTGTAGAACCGCTCAGAGATTTGTTCAAGGATGAAGTTCGTCAGTTGGGAATAGAACTTGGATTGCCTGAAAAATTTGTTTGGCGTCAACCATTTCCGGGGCCGGGGCTTGCGGTAAGGGTTATTGGTGAAATAACAGAGTATAAGCTTGATATATTACGTGAAGCAGACGCAATATTCAGAGAGGAAATTGCAAATGCAGGATTAGACAGAGAAATAAACCAGTATTTTGCGGTTATTACGGATATGCGCAGTGTTGGTGTTATGGGTGATGGCAGAACATATGATTACACGCTTGCATTAAGAGGTGTAACAACGGGTGACTTTATGACAGCCGATTGGGCAAGAATACCATATGATGTGCTTGAGATTGTCTCAAACAGAATTATCAATGAAGTCAAACACGTAAACAGAATTGTATATGATATTACAAGCAAACCGCCGGCTACAATTGAGTGGGAGTAAACAGAAAAATCCCCGAAGTCCGCATAAACAGTGGATTTTCGGGGTTTCTTTTTGCCTTTTGAGTACATTTTGAGTACAATTTTAATCAGAATTCACAAAATAAAGTTCATCTGCACTTAGTCCATCTTGCACGAAAAGCTGGGGTGTAGATTCTTCTGGTATTCCTTCAAGTAATAAAGCTGCTATAGCTTGGTTAAACGCTTTCTGTAGTGAGTGCCCAAAACCGATAGATGAATAGAAGTTTGCGGCGAAAACGCAAGCCGCTTCATCGCCGATTTCGATAGACATTCCTATTGCTGATTTGATGTTTTGAACGATATTTTTTGCTTGAGATTCAGAAAAGCAAGCGTTAAATAACACTAATTTAATAGTATCTGATGCAGTAGATATTGCTGCCGTTACTGCCTCTTTGCTGACAAGCTTTGTGGAACCATCAACATTTTCTAAAACTAATTCTCCGTTGTCTGCTCCGTGCCCACTAAAGTGAACAATTGTTGGATTGGTTTCGTTTATTGCTTGTAAAATATCCATTGTTCTTGTAGCCCATCGCGATTCAAAGATAATAGAGTCTCGATACTCTGATTTTCTAATTTTCTCTTGAATATCACGAGCTTCCTTGTCTAATCTAAGGGATGCTTGATCGATAGGATTCGATGCCATAAAAAGAACGGTTATTTTTTCTGGTAAAGATGTTAGTTGTGCAAGTTTTGTTTCAAAAGTATTCTGACGATATGTATGTTGTTGTAAAGTCGAAGATACAGAACGCATTTGCTTTTCATACTCTTTTTGTTGTTTTTTCTCTGCTTCGAGTTTTTTTCTATTTTCTTTCGCTTCTTCATTTTGATAATTTTTTTCTGCTGTTGCTAATTCCTTTGTTTTTTGAGTTTCTTTCTTTTGAAGATCCCCTATCTTTTTTTCAATATCAGCAATAGATTTACGAGAGCGTTCTATTTCCCCTAGTTTTGATTTAATCGTGGATTGATTTTTTGTTTTGCTAATAGCCGCTTCTGCTGATATAATCTTTTTTTGCAAAGGAGCAATTTTGGCTTGTTCTTTAGAAATATCCACTCTGATTCTGGATATTTCTTCTTTTTTTCTTGAGACATTGTTTCTGTATGTGTCTATAAGTGCCATACGCAACTTTCCTTTCATTTATCTTAATTTATCGGTATTATTTATAGAATACTGTTTTTGGAAGTAAGCATAATATCCGAGTGTTGGAGTTCAAGCTCAATAACTTCTTTTTGTTCTTTTAAGCTATTCAAAATATTTATAAGCTCTTTATCTGATGTGCCGTGAATTTCAGCGGCACATTTTTCATATCTGTGATTTATCCGCTCCCATTTCAAAATATCACTCAATATTTTATCGGATTTTAAGTAGTACATGATTTTATTTGCAGAAATCTCTGCATTGTCATTTTTTGCGCTGAAGAAATTTGAGATAAACGGATTTATTTCAACGCTGACAGTTTGGGAGTTCAGCATACCGTTTTCTTCTCTTTCGCCGTTTAATGATATGATTTTTGTCTTTATGAGCATAATCATAAGTCCCATAAAATCACCGACTGTTTCAAGCCGTATATTATTCTCAATTCCGGCAATCGCAAAAGAGCTTATGCCGAGAGCCTCCGCTATTCTGTCAATTTGCGGAGCCTGAGGCACCATTTTGTTCGTTTCATATTTTCTTATGGACACGGGGTGTATTCCCGAAAGCTCGGCTAACTTTGCTTGGGT
>CAKSGG010000332.1 GCA_934454215.1 uncultured Clostridia bacterium | reverse complement strand
ATACAACTGACAAAAATCATTTTGATTATATCTCTTATACTTATGCTTGGAATTATAATTTCTCTCGGAATGGCATTGAACGTTTACGAGCCGGTATCAAATATCGTAAAAATTATCGACAGCAGCGGCAAGGATAAAAGCCTTATTCCGACGGGCGATAACGAGGTGGGCTATATTGCTTCAAGAATTATACAAATTGTAGATGATAATAATGATTTAAAAGAAGAACTTGACAAAAGAATGCAGCAATATCACAATTTACAGCTAATGACGCTGCAATCGCAGATAAATCCTCATTTTCTGAACAATACTCTGAATGTAATCGGTTTAAAGCTTATAAAAGAGGCGGGCATGGAAAGCGAATCCTTGGATATGCTTACAACGCTTACTCGTCTGGTACAGTATACATTCAGAAACGGTCAGATACAAACGCCGTTTTCTACAGAAATTGAATTTGTAAAAATGTATATAGAACTGCTGAAAAAACGGTATAAGAATTTATCTGTTGAATGGGATATATGTGAAAACGCATATAAATATAAAATTTTGTGTTTTTGTATGCAGCCGATATTGGAAAATGCCGTATTTCACGGGGTAGGAGGAATGAGAATTAACGGTACTATCAAAATAAAAATCAACGAAGATGAAAACCATATTGTAATAAATATTACAGACAACGGACAAGGTATGAGCGAGGAACAGCTCAGGGATTTAAAAAAAGATTTTAATAATGATATGATTGACAATATTCATGTCGGTGTGAAAAATGTATACCGGCGGATAAAGCTTGTTTATAACGAAAACGGAGATATGGAAGTGGAGAGTGAAAAAGGAAAATATACTTCGGTGACGATGTATATTCCAAAAATTCCGATTGATTCGCAGGAAAATCATAATCAAGTATAATTATGTCGCATATGTACAAAAATGTCGCTTTTCAAGCGGCTTTTTTGGTGATATAATTATTACAGATAAAGATTTGAGCCTGTTTGGGCGGAATGGAGAATAATAAAATGAATACAAAGACAACTAAAGGAAAGCTTAGTAAAAATGTATTGCGTGAAAATGCGGAGCTTTGGCTTTTGGCACTGCCGGGATTTTTGCTGACATTTTTATTCTGCTATATTCCGATGTTCGGAATTATAATTGCATTTAAAAAATTCAATCCCAATCTTGGTATTTTGGCAAGCAAATGGATTGGTTTTGATAATTTTAAATTTTTCTTTGCCTCAAATGATTTTTTCAGAATTATGAGAAACACAATAGGTTATGGAGTTGTATTTCTTTTTCTCGGAAATTTTCTTGCAATAGGGCTTGCGATACTTTTGTATAATGTTTATAATCGTGCGGCATTGAAATATTACCAGACAACTATGATTTTCCCGAATTTCATGTCGATGGTGCTTGTTGCATTTATAGTATATGCTTTTTTAAATCCCGTATCGGGAATTGTGAACAGACTTTTCGGATTAGATGTTGAATGGTATGCGGAATCCAAATACTGGCCTTTTATACTTACTCTTGTAGAGATGTGGAAAGGTATAGGAATGAAATCAATTATATATTATGCGGCTCTTATGGGCATAGACGAATCGCTTTTTGAAGCGGCACGAATAGACGGCGCAAGAAAGAAAGACGAAATAAAATATATAATAATTCCCGAAATTATGAGTTTGCTTTGCATTTATCTTGTTTTGGGAGTTGGAGGACTTGTAAACGGTGATTTCGGATTGTTTTATCAAATACCGATGAACGTTGGAAAGCTGTATTCAACAACAGACATTATAAATACATATGTGTTCAGAGCCTTGCAGCAGGCAACCAATATGGGAAGAACGGCGGCTGTAGGATTATTCCAGTCCGCAACGGGTATGATACTTGTAGTTTTGGCTAATTTGGTTGTCAGAAAAATAGATGCCGAAAAGAGTCTGTTTTAAGGTATACGGAAAGGAATTGAAATAAATGAAACATAAAATAACTTTGGGACGTGTAATATTACATCTGTTTTTAATAACACTGAGCCTTACATATATTTTGCCTCTGATTCTTATGGTTTCCATATCGGTGTCATCAGAACAGTCAATAGTTGAATACGGATATTCGTTTATTCCGAAAGCGTTCAGCCTTGACGCATACAGACAGGCTTTTGCAAATCCTCAGCAGATTATCGACAGCTACAAGGTAACGGCAATATTTTCGATAATAGCGACAATTCTTGCAATGCTGGTACAGAGCCTTATGGCATATCCTTTGTCAAGAGCAAATTTTAAATCAAAAAAGTTTCTGACGACATATTTATTTATAACAATGCTGTTCAGCGGCGGACTTGTACCAAGCTATATTTTAAATACGCAGTATCTTCATTTGCAGGATACTATCTGGGTTTATATTTTGCCCTGCCTTACAAGCGCATGGAACGTAATTATATTCAGAACGTTTTTTCAGGGACTTCCCGAAGGGTTGGTTGAAGCTGCAAAAATCGACGGTGCGAAAGAAATACAGATATTTTTCAGAATAATATTTCCGCTTTCGACGCCTGTGCTTGCGTCTTTGGGATTTATGTATCTTGTGGGAAAATGGAACGACTGGAATACGGCTCTGCTTTACATAAGAGAACCTAAGCTTTATTCATTGCAATATCTGCTCCAAAGAATTTTAAGAGAAGCGGAATTTGTAAAAGGCTTGCAGGAAACAAATTCGGCGGGATTGATAACAACCGATATGCTGCCGACGGAGTCAATGCGTTATGCAATGGCAATTCTCGCCGCAGGACCGATGCTTATAGTATTTCCGTTTTTTCAAAAATACTTTGCAAGAGGCTTGACAGTCGGTTCGGTAAAGGGTTAATTATTCAGGCAAAGCCTGTTTTAATAAAAAATAGAAAGGATGATTTTAATGAACAAAAAAACTTTAAAAGCAGTCTCGTTAATTGCGTCGCTTACAGTAACGGCGGGATTAATACAAGGC
>CAKSGG010000331.1 GCA_934454215.1 uncultured Clostridia bacterium | reverse complement strand
CCTCTGTACCAAACTGAACTAATTTTTCATTAAGCTTTTCTTCGTCTATATTTGCTACAGGAACAACCGTATGTTTATGAAACAACAGCACAACCGCACGTACTCCGTTTAAAAATTTATTTTCGGATTTTGTATAATTAAAAGCTTTTTTTGTTGTTTCCTCAGGGCTTGCGCTCAAACCAATATCCACCCCGTCAAATTCAAAGCTATGTCCGTTGCATCTCAATGTAACGGTTTGGTCTTCAAACAAATAAGTTGCTTTAACGGCATTCAGCGCTTCGTCATATGTCATTCCGCTAACATCAAGAGATTCAATATATACATTTTTAGCTATTGTATCAGCAGGCAGCGATGAACTGCAAAGTACATATAAAATAGTAAAAATGACCGCAAATATCAGCAATGTAAGTAATATTGGGAATCCCGTTTTTTTCAAAAAGCCGAAGATTAAATTATTTTTCTTATCATTTGACTTGCGTCTTTTTTTCGGACTGCCTATAGTTTTTGAAACCGCCTTTTTTTTACTGCTATTTTTTTTCTTTTTCATAATAAAATCTTTCTTTTTTTTCTCAAAGCCGGATGATTTTTTTTTGTATGCTGAATCAAGATGAGTATTTGAATAAGGATTAAATTTATCCGTACTGTCCCAACTTTCTCCCAGCACGTCTTCTTTTGAAAATTGAAAAACAGGTTCAAACGGTTTCTCCGGCGGTATATCAGCATCCGATGGTTTTTGAATAACGTTAATATTTACAACCTGAGTATTATCTGATACTTGCTTTGTCTTCGAGATAATTTTCTTCGCATCTGAACCCACTATCGTAGGTTCGGCAATATTTTTTTTATTCTCATCTTCCATATATTAGATTACCTTTCTATTATTCAAAAAATCTTAAAAATTCATCAAGATAGCGAGAGTATTCTTCTAAAAATGCACGTGTACGCTTGTTTGTACAAAGGAGCTTTGATACACGTTCAACATTTTTTACAAAGTTCCGCAAAAAATCTTCCGTTTTAAATGCCTTAGCAAGGCGACAGACAGACTTCGCCCGTGGGTCAATAATAACCTCCAGTTCTCCGTTATGATTGATATATGGAGTGAGCGGAAATATTCTGCACGCAAGAGGACGTTCATATCTGTCACAAGAGCCGCTGCACATAGCAATAGGAACATGATATATTTTGTCTTTAAACATATATGTAAAATCCGATTCTTCTATTTTCAGCCACTTAGGTTTAAGCAAGTCGTAAACCGCTTCTTCTCCAGGGAACAAAAACATTCCCGAATCATCGCCTTTACAGCAAGCCGCTTCACAAAGCTGACCGCAATCAACAGGTATAGGTGTTATATCGTCAAAAAGTCTGTATAACTGTAAATAAACATATGCGCTTTTCATATTATCAATCTTTAAATCCTTTCGTCTTTTCAAGAGATTTTTTGTCCTATAGAGTTATTATACCATATTTTTGAACATTATACAATACTTTATTAAAATAATATTCAAAAAACAAAACGGTAAAAATCATCTGCTTTCTACCGTTTTGTTTTATTTATTTTTTGTTTTTATTCCTCTTTCGCACCATGAATATCATTGTTGCTGCCGCAACTGCTATAAGTAAAGAGCAAATTATTAATCCTGTATAATCTTTTTTAACCTCATAAACAGTAAATTTAGGGCTTGAAGCCTCAAACTGTACATAGCTTCCATATTTATCGGTATTTATTTTTTGTGCTCCGTCACCGTAATCAACCATTAAATCAAAACGAGAATTCTCGGTTTTAGGCAAATACCGTACAGTATATTTATCAGTATAACATCCCTCAATACTTACGTCATATCCGTCAACAGAATTTAATGTCTCAGTATTTTTTGCAGCATAAACCTTGGAATTATCATCAAAGCTCCCGCAAATAAGGATTACTGACTTATCATCTCTTTTTTCGTCAGATGAAAGTATATTCATTTCTCTGTTATATTCGGCTGTTATATCGGCGTCAAACTCCGCTGAATCAAAGTTATAGTAACTCCATTTCCCGTAATATCCTTTTTTTTCAGGAACTTTCGGTATTTTTGCTTCAGGTATTTCATCCTTATAATTGAACTCAATCTTTGCAATTTCTTTATCATCGGCAATAAATTTCAGCGTAAAGACAACATCCTTGTCAAAATTGGATTTTACAAAAGCAACAAATGCTCCTATATCCTCTTCTTCCGCTAATCCTGCATAGTTTATATCATCAATAGCACCAAGCTCATCATTTACACAATAATTACCTTTAACCATGTCCTTGGGCATTGCGCCGGAAACAGCTCCGCCGAATTCACTGTAGCCCGATATATGAACAAGAGAATGGCAATCCGCAACCTTTGCCCCCTCGCCGACAATTCCTCCGACATAATCATTTCCGGCAACTTCACATCTTGCAGCAGAGTTTCTTATAACGGTCGTTGATTTACCGACAATTCCTCCGATATAATCACCATCTTCACTGGTAATTTTGCCGTATCCATCGCAAGACATAAGACTTCCCAAATCCATCTTACCGACAATTCCGCCGCAATAGTCTTTTTTTGAAGTTATCTCAGCTTCGTTTGTACATCTTCTGACAATACACTTCGTTTTATACGTAAAATTCAGAGTTTTATCTCCCTGTTCAAGAACATCATCTTCCGGGTCAAAATCATATTCTATTGCCATTGCTCCGATTACACCGCCTACATTTTTAGCGCCCGTTACTTTTCCGTAATTTGCGGAGCTTTCAACTTTTCCGGGTGTACTTCCGCCTTTGTCAAGGTCTGATATATCCTCTATAATATTATCTTTGTCGAGTGATGTTCTGTCATCATATGCGTCCCGTATCATATCAGATAATTCCTCAATACGATTGCTTACATCATTTATATTATTTTTTAATGTATTTTTACCGTCTTTTACGCTGTCTGTAATATTCCCCTTTTGTTCTTTTACAATGTTAGGAAT
>CAKSGG010000330.1 GCA_934454215.1 uncultured Clostridia bacterium | reverse complement strand
CCTCTAATACATAACTGAGCTTATAATTATTTGAGTTACATGCCGATCCATTAGATACCCCACAATACCTTTTGGTTGCCAACATAAACGCTTCCGAATTAATTCCATCAAATGCAATATTAATAGTATTGGCTACGGATAATTTCACTGAGCCATTTATATGATATCTAAGTCCGGAGTTTTCAAGTAAGTTTAAAATCTCATTTTTGTTTTTGCAATAAATGTCACTATTCGATTTATATTCCCGAGCTGCTATACTACACGCTTCGCCAAATCCCGCTATCAATGCGGTTGGGACTGTGCCCGGGCGAAGCCCACGCTCTTGCTGCCCTCCAAACATTAATGCAGATATAGGCGGTAGTTTGTATCTTTTCTTTTTTAAAATTAATGCTCCTATTCCCTGGGGGCCATACATTTTATGAGCACTCGCCGAAAGCATATCATATTTCATATTACGCAATTCATCAACTAACTTTCCGCAACTCTGGGCAGCATCAATATGGAACAAGATATCTGTATCCGATAATATTTCACCAAGTTGTTGTACCGGTTGAATAATTCCGGTTTCATTATTAACATGCATTACGCTTACCATTAAGGTATCCTTTCTTATCGAATTGACAACATCACAAACGGCAATTTTTCCGTCTTCATCCGGTTTAATAAATGTAATATCAAATCCGTTTCGAGATAGGTATTTGAGTGGTTCAAGCACAGCTTTATGTTCTATTGCTGTCGTAATAATATGATGTTTATTATTTTTTTCAGCATACTCCCACAAACCCAAGGTTGCTATGTTGTCGCTTTCTGTTGCTCCGCTTGTGAAAAAAACCTCATCTTTTTTTACATTTAACAAGTGAGCAACTGACTCCCTTGATTTTTCCACTATTATACGTGCATTTTCACCAAAATCATGTGTCCTGCTGTCTGCATTACCGTAATAATTTCTGTAAACATCAATCATGGTATTTAACACCCGTTCATCTACCGGAGTTGATGCGTTATAGTCAAGATAAATGCTCATTTACTATCCTCCAATGACAAATCCAATAAATCAATAACGTTTTTAATGAAGTTTGTACCACTTAAATATCCTATCCCTCTTTCCAAATGCAATTTAAAATATTGGGATATCACCTGTTCTTCTATCCCTAAGTTATGCTCTATGCACCATGCCTTTACCATAATTCGATATAATTTTCAACACATTTCCATAAATATTACTTTTTTCGCAGATTAAAAAAATATAATTTTGACATTTCTTAAATTATCACCTCTTACTGCTTGAAATACCCCCTATAATACATTTTGAAGGTTCATCTTTTCATATTAAACTTCATCTTATTCTTTTCTGTATATCTTCAACCGAGGGCAACTGTTTTTCCAATTCTTCTGGCAGATTATTGGTAATTTTATATTCACTTATTCCAATAGGTTTCGACATATCCTTAAGAGCATATTCCGCAACAATATTGTTTTTACTCTTGCATAAAAGCAGGCCAATGGATGGATTGTCTTCACGTTTCTTTAACAAGTCATCAACAGCAGACAAATAAAAATTAAGCTGTCCGGCATATTCCGGTCTAAAATCACCTGTTTTAAGCTCAATAACAACATAACACCGTAAATTTAAATTATAAAATAAAAGGTCAATATAAAAATCATCGCCACCAACATTTAAATGATATTGATTTCCTAAGAAAGCAAATCCCGTACCCAGCTCCAACAGCAATGATGTCATATCTTTTACAAGCGCTTCTTCAATATCTCGCTCTACCATAGCTTCATTAAATGGGACAAAATCAAACACATATGGATCTTTCATTGTCTGAGATGCGAGCTCGCTTTGAAATGTCGGCAAGCGATTTTCAAAATTAGAAATCTTTTCAGCCACAGCCTGTCTTTCATATAATCTACTCTCTACTTGGTGAACAAGAACATTTCTCGACCAGCCATTTTCTACACACTTTTTAATATACCATTTACGAGTTTCCATATCTTTAACTTTATCCATTAATACAACATTATGTCCCCAAGGTAATTGTGCAACAAGCTGTTGCACAAATTCTCTGTCATGGTATTCTGCAGCAAACTTAGCCATATATTTAAGATTTCTTACTGAATATCCTGTTGATTTAGGAAATTCAATTTTAATATCTCTCGAAAGATTTTCTATAAACTTATTTCCCCATGCCTTATGTTCATTTATAATATTACCGATATTGTAATAAAGCACAATAAGTTCTTGATTAACCGAAATAGCCGCTCTATATTGCGAATTTCCAATTTCACTTTTTATACTTTCAATAATAGCTAAATATTGATTATCATTTATCAGCATTTCTATTCCTCCCTCACTAAATTTATTTTCTTAATTATAATAAACTTTTAATTTAAATACCTTTTAACAAAATTATACATTAACTCATTGCTTGTAATTTTATCTTTATTATCATTATAACTTATAAAAAACTATTTGTCAATGAAGCACAATTCCATTATTATTTTTCGTTGTAGGTTTACAATAGATGTGTTACATTTCGGAATATTTTGTTACGAGATAAACTCATAACAAAATATTTCGGTAAAAAAGAATACGGAAACTTTCTAAAATGTGTTATAGTTAAGATACCACCCAAAACTATCCGAAAGAAGATTTCCATATATGAATACTATAAGGTTTAGGCAAGCATTAATTAAATATTCTTTAACACATGGCGTAACTAAAGCGGCAATTCGTTACAAAGTAAATCGTCAATATGTTTATCGTTGGTGCAAAAGATATGATGGAACGCTGCAATCTTTAGCTGACAAATCACACAGACCTCATCACCATCCCAATGAACACACACCCGAAGAACTGAAATTAATCACTGATATGAGTAAACGAAACACCAACGCAGGTTTAGTTGTCTTTTGGGTTAAACTTCGTCAGAAAGGTTATTCTCGCTCTATAACCGGTCTTTATCGTATTCTCCGCAAA
>CAKSGG010000329.1 GCA_934454215.1 uncultured Clostridia bacterium | reverse complement strand
TGATCGTATACAAGGAACTCCCAGTTTTGGAAAAATTAAAGAAGAAATAAAGGGAGGCCGCCCCATTGCAGTGCTGACAAAAACAGGGAAAGGCTTTAGATTAAGGCATTATATTGCTATTGTTGGCTATAGCATAAGCAAGAAGGGGGAAAAATATGTAATTATTAATGAAACGCGGCATAGCAAGAATGCAGCACGAGCGGGGCTGCAAGTATCTATTCTCTACACAGATTTCGCGAAAGAGTTTAATACAGGGAGAGGCGATAAGCAGGCGGTTGAGGCATTCCATACAACAAACTCCATTAAGGGGGATTATTATAAGTAGAAAACAAGTTTGAGTAACTATTGAAAAAGTGCATCTCTCCCCGCAATCCTGCGGGGAGAGATGCAAAAGAAATCTTGCGGATCAGATAGTGTATGAAGAGAGGTAAGGTTATCATGAAAAAGATCGGGATATTGATTGCGCTTGTGGTGTTGTGCCTTTGTGCCTGTGCGGATAAACCGGAAGAAAACCCGCCAGCGGGAACAGAGACCATTCCGGAAAAGGAACAAGAAACGCAAATTCAAGACCAGCCGGCGAACACACCAGATGAGGAGACAAACCCGCAAGGTCAGCCTGATGATGGGGAAAAATATATTGAAAAAACATTGTATTGTGTTTTCAGCGAGGATGGAGTTGGGGGAATGTTCGATTTTATAGAGAACCGATCGGACCCGATAGAAAAAAATTTGTGTTATGGCACAGCTACAGTTTTTCGTTTTATCGAACGAGACAATCGATTGGTTTTAAAGGCTGCGCGGTGGATTAACGAAATGGTATTTTGTGATGTGGATCAAAAAAATGATTACTTTCCATATTTGAATTCAGGAGAGTATTGCTCACGCGCGGTGGCATTTCTTTGCGATGAAAATGCGATCCGGCAATGTTTCCGTAAACATGGAATTGATGATATAAAAAGAGTGGTAATTATTGATTTTTTGGATGATTATGCCGAGGTTGGGTATACCATTGCAGCTATACGAGAAAATGATGTATATTATATGACCGTTCCGCTCGCGGGCGAGACGTATGGCAAATTTAAGTATCAAAAAATATATACAACGGAAGAGTTTAGAGAATTTTGCAAGCCGCAATCGGCGAAAGTGTATTTGGATGGGAAAGAAGTAAAAACCTCTTCCGCGCGAATGGCTGAATATTATATCGAGGTAGATATAATAGATCTGTTAAAGGCAATGGGATTATCTTGCAGCTATAACAAAAATAAAAAAGAAATTATTGCGAATGATTACAGAATATGGTTTGCAGACCGCGCTAAGGAGATGCTCGATACAAGCACTGAATATAAAGAATTTTTTGGGGATGAAAAGAGCTATGATGTTTATGTGGATAACCCTAAATATAAAAATCCACCAGGATATGAAAAGTATGATTGTGGGACTGCAATATACCGCGATGGAAGATACTTGGGAGAATATAGATTCATACAAACATTATGCCATTCCTTAGGGTATGAAATTGAACTTTGCTATCGCGATTACAGCATACACATTAATAAAAAAGAACAGAAATAACCCAACATAAAGCCAGCATAAGAGGGGTGTGCAGATAGGGGGGCTTGCCCCGGAGGTGCGGCTGCATGATTGCGTCATGCGCCGCGCCCCGGCGGCACGGAAAATGGCAATGGGAGGGGAAAAATTCATGCTAAAAAAACTACTCAGCGTTATCTTAATGCTCAGCATTTTGCTGTTCT
This sequence comes from uncultured Clostridia bacterium, assembly GCA_934454215.1. Classification (GTDB taxonomy): domain Bacteria; phylum Bacillota; class Clostridia; order UBA1381; family UBA1381; genus Ornithomonoglobus_A. The sequence goes on along the minus strand of CAKSGG010000329.1, from coordinate 1,233 downwards.
CCAGTTGCGGAAGAAATACAGATAAAACAATATTAGAATTATCCGACGAGGCTGAGCATGAGCCAGCCGAGGAGCAGAAATATATTGTAAAGACATTAAACGCTTTTCATGTTGAAGGCATATATGATATGTTTGACTTTATGAAGAACCCGAGACAAAACAACTTATATTATTGCCTCCAGGATACTTTTCGTTTTGTGGAACAGGGAGGTCAATTAATTTTAAAAGATATGCGTCATGGAGATAACCCCATGTTTTACGACATAGATGGAGATTATGTCTTTGCCAAAGGTTTTAGCTCAAGTGAATACTGTTCAAAGGCAGTCGCATTTCTTTGTGATGAAAATGCAATTAGGCAGCGCTTCCATGAGAGTGGAATTGATGGTATCCAGGATATTGTAGTCATTGAATTTATAGATGCAAAGGTCGGGTATATCATTGCCGCTGTGACGAAAAAAACTGCGTATTACATGACAGTTCCGCTCGCTGCTGAAGTATACGGAGATTATATCTATCAGAAGATTTATACAAGCGAAGAATTTAAAAAGATTTACGGTCCTCGCCCGGCAAAAGTATTTATAAACGGGAAGGAAGTAAAGTTTTCATCGAAAACGTTATTAGGCGAAATGTATCTTGAAATGGATATATTGGATTTTTTTAAAGCCCTGGGATTTCAATGCAAATATAACGAAAAAACAAAAGAGATTACCGCCGGGAATTATAAAGTACATTTTGAGTATAGTGAAAATGGATGGATGATGCCTGAGGAATATGAAGAATTCATTGAGAGTGCCCCGGTATATGACGCTTTTTTGACAACACCAGAGTTTACAAACGCGTCATGGAATTGGGCAAAATATAGAGATGGCAGATTCTTGGGTAGTTACCGATTTTTTAAAAATCTATGTCGCGAATTAGGATGTGAAATTGAATATCACTATGAAGATTGCAGTGTGCGTATTAATAAAAAAGAACAGAAATAACCCAACATAAAGCCAGCATAAGAGGGGTGTGTAGATAGGGGGCTTGGCCCCGGAGGTGCGGCGGCATGATTGCGTCATGCGCCACACCTCCGGCGGCACGGAAAATGGCAATGGGAGAGGGGGCATTCCATGCTAAAAAAACTACTCAGCGTTATCTTAATGCTCAGCATTTTGCTGCTCCCCGGCTGCGGAAAAAATACAGATAAAACGATATTAGAATTATCCGACGAGGCTGAGCATGAGCCAGCCG
>CAKSGG010000328.1 GCA_934454215.1 uncultured Clostridia bacterium | reverse complement strand
ATAGAATACTTTTTAGTTTTCAAGATGTTAAAATATTTAAGAACCATTTCGGGTGTTATATCTGTTATGGGATATTCGCCAAACATTTCAGTTATTTCTTCTGTAAGTGAAGAGTATGATTTTATCCATGTGGCTTCTGTTACTTCTTCACGCTTCTGTCTTTCCCATTCCTCTGTAACGGCTTTGAATTTCAAGTTCTCGGTTTTCTTTTCGGTTTCCGCCGTGCTATACTCAATCATTTGACGCTCTATATCACGCTCAGCTTTGCGCTGTGTTGGCTCCATTGAATAAAAGTGTACAATTTTACCGTTAATCTTTTTTGTCTTTTCCCACCGTCCGTCCGGGCGCCTATTCATGTGTATCACTCCTTAAAATAAACCCTGCCGATGAGGGCAGGGGATAAAATGTTATTTTGAGCTTGCAATTCTCAGACTTTCTCTATACTGTGCTGCCTCAGCTACTTTTGTAAATGTTACAGTTGCATTGTATTCATTTTTAACAACTTTTTCAATTTCATCAAGTGAAACCTTAAAAAATTCTTTTCTCGGATTTACTTTATTGACTTGACAGTCTCTGAATTTAGTGTGTAATGTATTTTCAAGTGCCGGTGCATCTTCGCTGAATATCATAGCATGAACATCAAACTCAAAGGGAACGGAAGCGTCTCCGAGTTCTTTAACTCTATCCATCGGTTCTAATCGTCGGGTCATTCCTATTTTGTAGACATCATCACCGAAAGAACCGATATTTGAAATTATGTATACAAAACCAGCTCGGGTATTTTTTTCTCTATCCAATACATTTTCTTTATCTTTTTCGACCGCTTTTAGTTTTTCTTCCAAATCTTTTATTTTGTCTATATATAATTGTTTCTCAATGTCATCAGCTTTTTGCATATATGACATTAACTTTGAAATTTCATTTTTGAACTGTTTTTCTTCTTTTTCAATTTTAGCTTTTTCTTTTTCGATTTCTCTTCTTACTTTTTCCTCTTCTAACATTTGTTCACGAATGGCCTTTTGTTCTTCTCGTTCTTCTTCTTTCTTTTTTAATGCCGCATAAACTAAAGTTAATTCTTCGAGTTTGTATTCAAGTGCTTCGGGTTCCAATTGTACCTCATCAGTTGAAAAAATAGTATTTATTTTTTTAAATGCACGCCGAATTTTTCCTCTTGCAGTATCTGCATTCTTTAATGTAAGATTGTCAATTATATTTTTACATTCTGCTTCAAAACAAAGGAGAATTTGTTTGATATTATTTTTGTTTGTTTTATCTCTTTCGGAATAGACATAACTAATTAAATCAAGATCTTTAACTTTTTCATCATATTCGTTTCTTAACATGACAAGTTTATTTTTACATTCTTCGGAAGTTATATTGTCATAATCACTAATGTTAATTGTTTTAATGAGAACATTACCTGTTAATTCCCGTAATTCTTTTTCTAATTCTTTGATTTGATTTTCTATATCGGTTTTTTCTTTGACGGAATCACTTAAATTTTCTAATTCTTCATTGAGTTTATCGTATTCTTCATTTAATTCTTTATATCGGGATTTCAGTGCTTTGTTTTCTTCTTCGTATTCGGCAAGTTTATTACTTTGAACCGACATGGCAGAATCCAACTCAGAACTTTTATTGTAAAAATACACTGCAAATATTACAGCCATAATTAAAAATAAAATAAGTGCAAACAAATTCATTTCCTCCTTAGTTAAATTACCAAAACTTACTTGTAGAAATTAAAACAAATCACCATTATAATTTAAATTGAGGTGATACATATGGATTACAAAAAATATCAAAAATCCAGAGATTTGTCGTGGCAAATACTTATTGACCACAACATAACCGAGCTGCCCATCAGAGTCAGTAAAATATGTAGCGAAAGGGGGATAAAGATTTACAGCTACAATAACAGCGGCGATATTCCGCACCCCTTAAAGTTGAACATAAATTCCGAAAGCGTTGACGGTTTTACATTTGGCAAGATGATATTTTACAACGAGCAATGCAGTATACCCCGTCAGCGCTTTACTGTCGCACATGAACTCGGGCACATCTTATTACATAACGGGCAAGGCGTATATAACCGTGAGCCGTCCGAAAAGGATATTCCGATTGAAGCGGAAGCGAATGTTTTTGCGAGCCGCATTCTTGCCCCGGCTTGCGTTTTATGGGGTCTTGGTGTAAGTTCTGCAAAGCAGATTTCGGAAATATGTAATATCAGTATGCAATCAGCCGAATTTCGCTTTAAGCGCCTTTCGGAGCTTTACGAAAGAGAAAAACAATTTATGCAAGAGTATAACAAAAGCTGTTTCCTGATGTCGCCGCTCGAAAGAGCTGTTTATGAGCAATTTTCCGATTACATATCCGAAAACCAATTATAAGTAATATGTACATCATCGGTGAGGGATAAAATAAATTTTTCTAAAAAGCCCATTTGTCCCCCATCGATTTTTGCTTTAACAATTCTGCCGTTATGATTATAAATAACAGATTCACTTTCGCATACGGAATCTTCCGTACCGAGCAGGTAACCGACAGAACATCCGAGATAATTCGCAATCTTTACAATAGTATTAACTTTAGGAAACGATTTTGACATATAAGATAAAGTACCCGCGCTTAAATTCAATTCCTTAAGCATAGCACCTATGCCTACACCTTTCGCCGCTGCTACGCCCCGTATTCTTTCAGCTATTATTTTGCTTTCATTCATTAGCTTACCCCCATGTATACCCCAATAAAAGCAAATTAATTATAAGTGGTCATGATTTTTACCCGAAAGAGATTCTATAAACTTTTCCAGATATTTTATTTGCTCCTCGTTAAGCTTTGTTTTAATAACCCTTCCGTCACGATTGTAAATAACAGTTTCTTTGCCGCATAACTCTTTGAGGTCGTTATCTTTCACAGATCCTGTATCGCCACATAACAAATAGGTCGGTGTTGTGTTCAATGCTTCCGCATATTTAACAATCATTGATTGAGATATATCTC
>CAKSGG010000327.1 GCA_934454215.1 uncultured Clostridia bacterium | reverse complement strand
TACTGGGAACAGACAAAATAGCCTGATCCCCTAAAAAATTGTGCTTTTTTGTGTCTACTTACTTGACTATGGTTCACGTATAGTTCTAACTTTTCATTTTCCCTTTGCAAATCACTTTCAAATTGTCCTCTGACAATTTCATACTCATCTTCGTTAAGAGTTCCTTTTGCAAAATCCGCAGTCATTCTCACACGATTACTCTTGATGTAAACAATATTTGCAAGTGCTTGATCTATCTGTTTTTTTATATCAGCAGCCTCTGTTTTAATTTCTGTACCGTGTAAGGCATTTTGTATGGCAGCCTCAAGATCAATAACAGCGGATATTTGCGTTTTCACCGCTTGCATAACAATATTTTTCAAAATATTCTCGTTAATTGATTTCATCTTGCACTCATTCGGGTAATTCAGATGATGACTGCATAACCAATAGATATTTTTTTCGTTTTTACATCGTTTTGCTTTATGACCACATTCACCGCATACAACAATCTTTCCGAAAACATTCTCATTCTTCATCTTTTTGATATGTTCATGATTTGTTTCATACCTTTGTTTTTCTTCTTGCAATATTTCTTTAACCGCATAAAATACCTCTTTCGGAACAATCGCCTCATGTGTGTTTTCTTTTATAATCCAGTCGTTTTTATCTACCGTTTCCACAGGTCTGCCCTCAAAGAAATGCGATTTCGTTTTTCCTTGTACCATATTGCCGATATACATTTCACTGTTCAGAATTTGTCTTATGGTAGCCTCACTCCAATATATCATATTTGCATACCGTTCATTGCGAACAAGACCTTTATCATATTTATATTTTGAAGGAGTCGGTATTCCCATTTCAAACAGTTTTCGTGCTATTGACATATTGCTCATATGCTGCATTTTCATTTTGAATATGAGTTTCACAACTTCAGCAGCTTCAGGATCGACAACAAGAATATGTTTGTCCTCTTTCGATTTCACATATCCAAATGGTGCCGGACCACCAATAAATTCACCGTTTAATTGCTTTAACCTCAGTGCAGATGCAGATTTTTTCGACAAGTCCCTCGCATACATAGAATTTATAACATTTTTTATCGGAACAGATATATCAAGCGGTGCAGCTTCATTATCAACTCTGTCATTTACTGCTATAAACCTTATACCAAGCAACGGGAATACCTTTTCTATGTAATCTCCCATTTCAATGTACTCACGACCAAAGCGGGATAAATCCTTTACAACAATGCAGTTTATTTTCCCGTTATAAATGTCATACATCATGCGTTGAAATCCGTCACGCTCGAAATTCGTTCCGGTTTCTCCGTCATCGGTATAAATATCATATATACTCATTTCAGATTTGTCTTTTAGATATTCCAAGCATATTTGCTTTTGATATTCTATTGATTCGCTGTCTTTTCTGTCTCTCTTTTCCTCAATAGAAAGTCTCAAATATATACCGACATTATAAATACCTGACATTTTAGGCGATATGTTTGTTATACTCGGCTGTCTTTTACTTTTTCGTGCCATTTATATCGCCTCCTTTATATTCAACTGTTTTTCAAGACTTAAAAGCTGCATATACTTATCCTGATAATTGAATTTTACAACAATTCTTTTATCTTCATATACAACGATTTCTTTAATCAAGCTTGCTAACAACAAACGATTTAACTCTTTAATCTCACCCTTTTCGCCAAACACCTGTATCCAAGCCATACTCTTTTGTATTTCATACTGAATATTCTCTTTTTCATCAGATAGCTGTTCGATTTCTTTTTCTAAACTTGTAATTGAAGCCTTAATATCGCTGCATACTTCTTCATAACTTTCCTTGCTTTCTTTTTTGTCTATAAAGCGTCTTTCTACAAGTGCAATAGTCCGTTCCAAATCATTAATTTCCGTTTTTTTATCGCAAGTAGCTTTATCTATTTTTGCAATCTTTACAGCCTTTAATTCATCTAAAGGTATCGCACACAATCTTTCGGATAACTGAGCAACATTCTTGCAATATGTATTGATTGCCGTAAAAACAGATTCGTATAACACAGACTCACTTACTCTATGAGATGTACATCCCATTTTTAACTTATTTTGAGAACACATATAATAAACATAAATCTTGCCGTTATATTTATTTGTTCTTCTTATAAGGCTGTCACCGCAATCTCCGCATTTTAGAAAACCCGAAAACAGATACGGTTCCTTATTTCCGGGATTCACTCTCGTATCTTGTTTCAAAAGATGCTGTACTCTTTCAAAATAGTCCTGCGGAATAATGGCTTCATGGTTATTATACTTTACCGCCCACTCGCTTGAATCCTTTTCAATAACCTTTTTAACTTTGTAATTTATGGTTGTATGCTTACCTTGTATCAGTGTTCCCGTATATATAGGATTGCTTAATATACGGATTATAGCTTTTGCCGACCATTGTGCTTTATGCCTTTTTTGCGCATTAGCCTTAAATTTACTTCCCGACAGTTTTTTGTATTCCGCCGGTGACGGTACATTTTCTATATTGAGCTTATGTGCTATTGCCGTTGCACTTATTCCCATAAAATACAGTGAGAATATTTGTTTTATAAGCACTGCCGCCTCTTTGTCTACAACAATCTTATGCTTATCTTCCTCGGATTTTTTATAACCCATAACCACAAAAGCTCCTATATACGCCCCGCTTTGTCTTTTTACTTCAAGATGACTTCTGATTTTCACCGATGTATCACGAATATACGAATCGTTTAAAATATTCTTGAATGCTACAATCAGTTTCGTATTATTACTGCTGTCAACTTTGTAATCAATATTGTCATTTATAGAGATAAACCGTACACCGATTGCAGGAAAAAGCTTTTCAAGATAGTATCCCGCATCAATATATTCTCTCGCAAATCGTGACAAATCTTTTACTACAACACAATTAATCTTTCCTTGCAGTATTAAGTCTATCATATCCTGAAAACGAGGTCTTTCAAATAATGAAGTTAGATAACGATACTTTTCAAAATCGCATAAAATCAACATTTTAGGACAACAGGCAAA
>CAKSGG010000326.1 GCA_934454215.1 uncultured Clostridia bacterium | reverse complement strand
GTCTATTATATATGCTATTCTGTCAACGAGCACGGTTGTTTTGCCGCTGCCTGCGCCGGCGACTACCAAAAGAGGTCCTTCCGTTGCCGTAACCGCCTCGCGCTGACGGTCATTTAATAAATTTAATATATTTTCCATAATTACAAAATAATCCCCTGTTAAAAATATTCTACATTCATTATAACATATGTTATGAATTTTATCAATGTTTTTTAAACCATTTTTACAATAAGTTTTTCAGTATACTAAATTGAAAAATACATAACTTAAACTTAAAAGGAGGTAAAAAACGTGTAAATTTAAAAGAAAGGATTGTGTGAATTGCGTATGAAAAAATTTTTAAAAGCCGCTTTGATGACGGTTTTTATTTTCGGAATGTCGGTTTCGGCAGAGAAATATGTTCGTCCGTGCGGTGAAACGATAGGAATTAAAATGTATACGGACGGACTGCTTGTTGTGGATAAGGATAAAAGCGTCAGCAATATAAAAACGGGTGACATTATAGTGTCGGCAAACGGAAAAACGCTTAACAGAACAGAGGATTTAAAGGAGGCGGCGCTCGGAGCGGAAAAAGTTGAACTGGAAATTATAAGAAACGGAGAACGGATAAATGAAACCGTTATGCCCGTTCCTGCGCCGGAGGGTAAAAGATTCGGGCTTTGGCTCAGGGACAGTACCGCCGGAATTGGAACGCTTACTTATATAAGCGATGACGGAACATCTTTTGCGGCGCTCGGACACGGGATAACAGATGTGGATACAGGTAGTATTTTAACCTTAAAATCAGGAAATATTCTCACCTGCTCCGAAATTATGTGTACAAAGTCTAAAAAAGGGGATATAGGAGAAATAAGCGCATGCTTTGATGAGAACGACGCAGGTGATATATCGGTTAATTCATATATAGGAATATACGGAAGTGTAAAAAATATAAAAAAGGAAACGTATACAGCAATACCTGTCGCACAGATGAATGAACTTCATGAGGGGGACGCATATATTTTATGCAATGTCGGACAAGGTGTCGGCAAATATGATATAAGAGTGGATAGAGTTCTTGACGGCGGTATGAAGGATAAGTCGATGATTATAGAGATTACCGATGAAAATTTGCTTGGTATTACAGGCGGAATCGTGCAGGGAATGAGCGGCTCACCGATTATTCAGGACGGAAAATTTATCGGCGCTGTAACGCACGTGTTTGTGAACAATCCGAAAAGAGGATACGGAATCGCCGGCGAATATATGATTGAGGCAAAATAACAGCAATGTCCGCTTGAATATTCTGGCGGACATTGACAATTATAAAATATTGAGCTTTGACGGAAATATGGAAAGCCGTATAAACAAGCACCAAATAAAAGAGAGTAAAATGACAATAGTTGTGGCATTATCAATATTGACAAGGGTGTGTGAATTATGCTACAATTAGAATGAATAATTTAGTGAACGGAGAAATAATATGACTGTAGGAATAATAGGAGCTATGGAGATTGAAGTGGAGGGCTTGAAATCTCTTATGGACGCTGTGCAGATAACGGAAATCAGCACTGTGAAATTCTATAACGGAAAAATCAAAGGCATTGAATGTGTTGTTGCGGAGGCAGGGGTCGGAAAGGTAAATGCCGCCGTCTGCGCCCAGATTATGATTTTAAAATATTCTCCCGATGTGGTTATAAACGTCGGAGTTGCGGGCAGCTTGTCGCAAAAATTAAAAACGGGAGATGCTGCTGTTGCTCAAAGAGTTGTCGAGCATGATATGGATACTACGCCTTTGGGCGATGAAGCGGGATTTATAACAGGACTTGATACGGTATATATTGACTGCGATGACGATATTACAAACAAGCTGTATAATGCGGCGGTGAGAATCGGCGGTTTCAATGTGGAAAAAGGAGTAATTGCTTCGGGCGACCAATTTATTGCAAGCCAAGAGCAGCGTGATAAAATTATCGGTAATTTCGGAGCGATTGCGGCTGAAATGGAGGGCGCAAGCATAGGACACGTATGCAGTATGGCAGGTGTGCCGTTCGGCGTTATAAGAGCAATCTCGGACGGTGCAAACGGCGACAGCTCAATGGACTTCCCTGCATTTGCGAAAATGGCGGCGGATATTTCCGTAAAAATTATTTTAGATTTACTGGAGGATTTAAAATGAATACAATAAAAAGCTTTCTTGTGGATCACAGAATACTGAAAGAGGGAATATACATATCACGCATTGACGGAGACTGTGTGACGTACGATTTAAGGTTTTGCAGACCGAATACGGGAGTGTTGCTCGATAATGCGTCAATACATACAACGGAACATATGCTTGCGACATTTTTAAGAAATTCCGAAATAAGCGATGAAGTTGTTTACTTCGGCCCTATGGGCTGTCAGACGGGATTTTATCTTATAGTTAGAGACAGTGTGAGTTCAGAAAGGGTTTTGAATATTTTAAAGAAATGCCTTGTTATGGTAATGGAGTATGATGGAGCTGTTTTCGGAGCGTCCGAAAAAGAATGCGGAAACTACAGAAATCTTGATTTGAATTTGGCAAAAAAAATCTGCGCCCCGTATTATATGGTTTTGAAAAATATTGATGAGATTATCACATATGATGATGTAAAATGAGGAGAAATAAAATGAAAATTTACGATAATTATAAATATATAGACGGCGGAGTTTGCGCTGCGGCAGGATTTAAGGCAAACGGTTTGAACTGCGGTTTGAACAGCGATAAAAATAAAAATGATTTATGTGTTTTTGCAAGCGACGTTATTTGTAATTCGGCAGGAGTATACACACAAAATAAAGTAAAGGGTGCGCCCGTTACCGTGACGAGAGACAAGCTGCTGAAAAACGGAGGAAAGGCGAAGGCTGTTATAGCAAACTCAAAAAATGCAAATACATGTAATGCCGACGGTATTGAAAAAGCCGATATGATGTGTAAGCTTGCGGCAAAGGAATTGGGAATTGACGAAGCTTTGGTACTTGTCGCCTCGACTGGAATTATAGGACAGCCGCTGCCGATAGAGCCGATAAAAGAAAATATTGCGGAAACAAAAGTTCAAAAGAAGATCTATCAAATTGTACAAGAGCTAATTTTAAATCATG
>CAKSGG010000325.1 GCA_934454215.1 uncultured Clostridia bacterium | reverse complement strand
CTCTCGCACGCTCAGGTATCTGATGAACAAAACCCAATAAATCCTGATTAGAGTCACGGAATCCCATACCTCTGCCTATTCCCGATTCATAGAAGGATGCACTTCTTGACATATTAAAGGTTACCATGCATTGATACGGATTCCAGATATTTACCATTCTGTCAAGCTTTTCATCATTTGATTTCACCGTGTATATAGAGAGCAATTCATCCCAATATTCCTTTAATTCATCCAGTGCGGTGTCGCATTGCTCGGATGTTTTAAACTTTGCTATCATTTCATAAGCTTTTTCTTTGTTTATGACACCGGTTTCTTTGAATTTCTTATTCTTCTCATTTTCAATATATCCCAGAACAAAGATATATTCCTTTTCCTCATTTGCACCAAGTTTAACGTTTATCTGGTGTGATGCAACGGGAGACCATCCGGATGCGACCGAATTTTTGTTTTGCCCCGAAATAACAGATTCAGGGCTATCAAATCCGTTAAACTGTCCAAGAAAAGAGTCTCTGTCTGTTTCAAAAGCATCCACATCAGCATTTACGCTATAAAACGCAAAATGATTTCGTCTTTCTCTGTATTCTGTTTTATGATAAATAATGCCGTTTTCTACCTCAACCTCACCCGTACTTAAATTTCTCTGGAAATTGAGCATATCGTCCTGTGCATCCCAAAGACAAAATTCCACAAAGGAAAACAGTTTAATCTCCTTTGCCTTGTCTTCTTTATTGATTATCTTAATTCTATGTATTTCGCAGTTATCATTTTTCGGAACAAAAAATGTTTCTTCTGCTCTTATCCCATTACGCTCACCGCATATACAGGTGTATCCTATACCGTGACGGCATTCATAAAAATCAAGTTCCTTTTTCATAGGCAAATATGACGGTGTCCAACAATCACCGTTATCATTAATATAAAAATATCTGCCTCCGTTATCCGCAGGAACATTGTTGTAACGATATCTTAAAATACGACGCAGCTTTGCATCCTTATAAAAGCAATAACCTCCGGCTGTATTGGAAATCAACGAAAAAAACTCGTTTGTTCCAAGGTAATTAATCCAGGGAAGCGGTGTCTTTGGCGTATTTATAACATATTCTCTGTTTATATCATCAAAAAATCCGTATTTCATATATATTCCCCTTTTATTTTTCAATCATTATGTCAACAAGCATTATTGCAAACAACCAGTTCATCTCTCTTGTAGGATGATTAATTTTGTTTGCAAGTAATTCAGTTGTGTCAATACCTATTTCTTTCATCACTTTCCATTTAGAATAACAATCGCAAACAACAACATTGTTTTTGTAACAAATATCTTTTGCTGCCTCCATATAAGCAGAATTTTTGTCAAAAACAGTATATACATCTTTATTTTTCTTACAAAATTCAAAACATCCTTGCGTTACGCTATCTCCCAGAAAAGCAATAGTTACTCCCCTATTATTCATATTGTCTTCTTGCTTAATCTTCATTAACTCAACAATTTTCAATGTGCATTTCTCCCTTCTGGTTTCAGATTGCCGTTTAACACCACGCAGTACATTGTTCTGCAATTGGCTTTCCTATTGCGTCCGGTATTTCAAGTCTCATCAGTGTATCATAATTGTTCCTGAAATCAGCTGTTGTCAAAAGGCGTCTTTCTATGGTAGGTGCCGGATTAAATTCAAGCTCGTAGATCCACGGACCTGCGTAGTCAACCTCTTTAAGTGCATTGATAATGCCTTTCCAATCAGCACTGCCCTCGCCCGGAAGCCAATGTCTTTCGTTTTTAAAATCGTAATCCGAAACATGAGTGGTAATTATCTTATTTCCAACCGCTTTTATGTAATCGACAGCATTTTCTTCCAGCAAATGATTGGTATCAAAACACGATCTCAGTCTTGAGTCCGCCGAAAGAATATCCAGCATTTCCGCAGAATTTTTGCAAAGGCAGGTCCGCGGTATATTCTCTATGGCTATAACATTGCCTGCTTTTTCTGCTATGTCCGCCAGACGAGCAAAGCTCTCTTTTGCGTATTTCATTGCCTCAGCCCTTTCATTTTCCGGATTCGGCTCAATGCTTGGATGCACAACTATGGTTTTAACACCTATGTCTCCCGCTTTTTTTATAAACTCAGAAAAATAATCAACAGTATGCTCTCTGATTTCTGGTTTCAATGAAGCCGGATTAAGGTGTGCAAACGGCAAAAACGGCAAATGCAAAGACCAGAGTTCAACCCCGTAACTCGCCGCCCTTTTCTCTATACCCATCCAATCCATACCGTCATATTTCGTAAAGCTGAATGATAGCTCAAGGGTCATTACCCCTGCACTGACATAGTTTTCAAAATCTTTATCAGTCAAATCCTGAGCACCGCAGCATGACATACCTAACCTGAACTTATTCATCATAATTTTCCTCCCTGTTATTATTTATTTTATCTCTGTATAGTTTTCTGAATTCACTGGGAGTTACCCCTTCAAATTTTTTGAATGCTCTTAAAAACGTATTCCGACTGTTAAACCCGGTTTTTTCCATTATCTCGTTTATACTCATCGGAGTTTTTTTAAGCATATCTTTTACCTTAGCAACCTTTACCATAATAACATAGGTATTAAAATTCATACCGATTTGTTGCTTTACAAGTCTTGAAAAATATTTTGCGTTTACATTGAAAACAGCTGAGACATTATCCAGATATAACTCTTCGGCAAAATGCTCATCAATATATTTTTTCACATCCTCAATATCCACTTTCGTATTCTTAACAAATACATACTCCGTAGTCTTCCTTAATAATGTATTGACATAATCAATAAATCGCTCACCGTCTACAGTCTTTTCATCAATAATTTCCAGCGGTTCATCTCTCATCAGTTCACTTACCGATAGTTTTTTTGTCTGGATAACCATAAGTGCCACATCGCGAATCTGGGCATACAGTCTCCGCCAACCTTCGCTATCTAAATTTTTGCCTATATTCCTCTCTACAATTTCATATACTTTTTTCTCAACACTTTCATACTGACCATTTATAATATAGTTATACAACATATTTTCATCTTCAATGGTGTAACTATAATACATGCTCTGAATTTTATCAGCACTGTAAACCATAACAGCATTATCT
>CAKSGG010000324.1 GCA_934454215.1 uncultured Clostridia bacterium | reverse complement strand
GCTTTACCGTTATATAACACAGACAAATCCGACGAAAGTGACAGTTTTTTTTCAACACCGTCCTTGTAATACTTAAATATATTTCCATCAAAGGAAATAATATCATCGCCGTTGACAGTTAATTCATCGTTTTCTGACTCATCAGAAGCAATATACACAATTTTTGCAACACTGTCGCTTTTTCTTTTTTCATACACAACATCTACATACCTGCCGATATACTCCATTGCCTGCTGCTGTGTGCCTGCAAGCTCAACACCATCAACAATAATGTGATTCTTATTGAGCGTAGGTAATTTTGTGCTTCGCAGCGTTGTGTAGCTACTTTCCGTCACATGACCATTAATATAATGCAAGTCATAAAGTGTCTCAAAAAAAGTGCTTCCAAGGGCAAATTCATATGACCTATTTTCAATGCTCAAAAACGCTTCCGGCTCGCATTGACCTAGGTTGAATAAAAGTACCGCAAGATCACTCATAGTAAGTTCACCATATAAACCGCTTGACGAAGAAAGTTTAAGCTGTTTCGCTTTGAGAACATACTTTGTCATATTTTCAAACTGATATTTATTACTCACTGTCCTGGTGAGAGCTGCAAGAGCTTCCGAAACACTTATTACTCTATCTGGATAAAACATTCCGTCACCGTCACCGTTAAAAATTCCCATAGCTGCAAGTATGTCCGCTGCCGCACAATTTTCCGTATCTGCAAAGTGGCTTTCAGTGTAAGAAGCAACATCAACTTTTAAAAAGCGTGCAAGATATACGGCAAAATCACTGCGTTTGACAAGTGTTGCTGCCTCGGTATCACTAAGAGTATCATCCAAAACGCCTATATATACCATACTGCTTATTGCCAGTTTGGCATCGTTCTGTGTTTGCACAGAGTTAACATTCGCAAAAGAGCGTGGTGTATTAAAACCAAGTACAATCGCAAAAACCAGGATTAAAGATATTTTTTTAATCATATACAATTTCTCCTTACAATCCCAAAGCATCAGTTGAAATACTTCATTACTGAATATATTATTTTAGCAGTTTCTGCCCTTGTTGCAAAGCCGGTTGGGCGGAAAGTACCATCTTCGTATCCATTCAACACTTTAAGTGTACACAATGTTTTCACGGCCTCTTTTGCATAATCGGAAATACTGTCAGCGTCTGTGAATTCAAGGCTTGTTTCATCAACCTCAGCAATCTTATTCTTTAAAGCTCTCATAATGATAACAGCAATATCCTGCCGTGTGATTTTGTTACCAACACCAAATTCACTGTCCGAAATTCCGCCGACTATCCCGTTTTTATATGCAGCATTTATGTACTTAGCATACCAACTGTCTTTATTTATATCAGCAAAAACACTTTCACTTTCTTCATTAAGTTCCAAGTTTAACAGAACAGATGTCATTTTCACAAATTCTTCTCTTAAAACTGCGCCGTGAGGATTAAATAGGTTGTTGCCGATACCTGAAACAATATTCTTTTTATATAGCTCCTCTATTGCCTCTTTAGCCCACGAGCAATCACCAATATCACTGAATATGTCATCTGTTTTTGGAACATCGGGGGTTGACGGAACGGTGACATTTCCCATTGAAAGAGTATGTCCACCGCTACCGCTTCCACCTTTGCCGCCACCTCCGGTATAATCGTTGGATTTGCGAAGTTTCGCCATATCATCTTTTAGCTTTTCTATATTAAATCCACTATAAGAACCGGTAAGTTTGGATACAACATCTGCATCAATATTTGATTTTTCAAGTCCCACAATATCCGCAAAATCCCCAAGCAACTCAACCAACGAATCTACACTTTGTCTGTTATTTACTGATGCAAAGACAAGCGATATTGCAAGTTTTGCCTTAAAATCATTTGCATCGGTTATCGATGAACCGTTAAGTTGTGTTGTCATGAACGAACGCCATAAGTCCGTTTTCTCCTTGGTCACCTTGTCAGTATTATATGCAAACCATTTTGAAAACGGAAATGTGGAGAGACAAGAAATGTCTGCCGCATAATTTGATATTGAATCTATTTTGTTCTCATTAAATCCCTGAATTACAGCAAAAAGCTTAAATGCCTCTGCTAGCTGCCCCTTGGTAGTTATCTTTTCAGCGTTGGCATCATTAATTCTATTATAAAGAGCACTTGCCACCGCTGACTTATCAACCAATTCGTAGAGTTCGCTTTCAAGGTTTAATTTATATCCGCTGGTTTCTATGTAGTCCTGTATCTCCTGTGGATTTGCTGCTTTCAAAATTTTTTCAAGCTCTGCGGGTATTTCCTCCGGACGAACAAAGGTGAGAGCATTTGTATACATTTCATTGCCAAAACGCAGATAAAATGTATATTTTCCCCCGGCAAACATCCCAAAATCAGCGTCATATGAATAGTCACCGTTTTTATCCAATGCAATAATGTCAGCAATTACCGCTTTTCCTTCACTGTTCACTACAAGCAAATCTGCCCCAGTTTGCGTATTTTCGCCCGCAAAGTTACCGCTTATGTGAGTTACACTGTCATCATCAAACGGTTCAGTACTAAAATGAATCGTATTTTTCACAGCTTCTTCAAGTTCCTCCGCAAGATATAAAAAGCCTTTGTATGTGTTGTGAGTATTCATAGTCTGAGATGTCTTATATATTCCGTATGTACTTCCGGGTAAGGTTTGCACATCAGAAACACATTCCTCAAAGTTACCGTCAGCATTGTAACCGGCTGTCACAAAATAAACCTCTTTTTCATCTGCATACGAATTTGCATATGTGAAGTTTACACCGTTTTCACTATCTGCAAAAAAGTCAACAGAAGGCCTGTCTGTGGTGAATGAACAAATTTCATTGCCGCCGTATGTTACTGTATAATCGCTGTCACTTACAAGAAATTTATCAAAATCAAACACATAGTCACCATTTACAAAATCTGCTGTCATCACAGGGTTACCGTCTTTATTGATTACCACAATTTGATCATTTGTATCGAGCGAGCGGAAAACTGCCTTTTTGATGTGCGATGAAATCACATATTTTCCGTCCTTTTCGACCGGTGCTACGGCATTACCAAGATAATTTTCAAAATTTATCTCATAAAAACCGACATTGGCATTAGACTCATTATAAAGT
>CAKSGG010000323.1 GCA_934454215.1 uncultured Clostridia bacterium | reverse complement strand
TCGTTGATTGCTTCAATGGGCAATTTCTTGTTGATACGAACAAGACTGTCAATAAGAGCAGACTCCATCAAAGGACTTGAAAAATCAGTCCTACCCATATTAGGTGCATAGATATGAGTATACCCCATATTTTGCAATAATTCTATGACTGCTTGTTCAAATAATTCTTCTGTAAAGTGCATGATAATGCCCCCGATAATTGATATTAATCTTTCAAAAGTTGTTCAACCAGTTTATGTGCATGTCCGGCTTTTTGATAATATTCTTTCCCCTCGCTATCACGCGCATATAGAAACAACTTCGCTTTTCTGCCGAGTTTTGATAAAACATAAATCAAATCGGTCTTTTTATAAGTTTCCGTTTTCACTTCCGTAGGAGCAATAACTCCTGTGCCCGTAATCTCATCTCTTATTTTTGTTAATTTTTCCTGCCCACTGTGTAAGGATTTGTCTTTTACCGAAATGCCTAAATATGAAATGTTTATATTCCTCGAACCAATATTTGCAACGTTTACAGAAACGCCTATAATTTGTGAGCCTGATTCGCCGGTAACTGGATTCTGAAAAAACGCAATATCAAGGGATGATGACAGTTTTAGTTTCTTTTTGTACGGGAGTTTTGCTGTACGAATTGAAGCGATAATCGCAATTATACTTACAATTAGCGTGAACAAGGATAATATTCCAGTTAGAAATCCATTGTTTATGTTACACCATTCAATTATTGATGACATATACGTATCACCTTTCATAAGTTTTAATTGGATCGGTTAACAAAGCACCTAATGGCTTTCTGTTTTTTCTTGCATAAGCCATTCTCTAAGCCCCTCAGATGTAAAAAGATCTTGTTTAAATGTTCCATCCTCAGTTCTAAAAAACTCTCCGCAACGAATTTTTAGTTCTGTCCAAAAATTCTTTTCAAGCTCTTCTTCTTTAAAAGTGTCTTTCCCAAAAATCTCAATCAATTTCTTTGATAATCCGCTTTGCCATTCTTCCGGAGTTGCTTTACTCCAATTGGTAAAAGACATTTCTTCTGGTGGTGCCAACAGATTATTTAAAATAACTTCAGCCAATTGATTGCTGTCTACAACAGATAACTCATCCTGTAAAATACGCTTGCACGCACGTTTAATTTGACTTTTAATGCTATCTTTTTGTTTCCAGTCGACAAGTTGAACCATTTCTTCAATAGCTGAAACAAGTGAATCTTGAGTGCCCGAAGAAACCGTATTCGCTAAAGATTCTATTATTTTTCTGATATTGGGTATTTTGTCGTTATAATCAAGGGAAGGTATATCAGCATCTTCCGAGGCATCAAACCGAATAAAAGAGGGAACTATGCCCGAAACTGGGATATTTCTCTGCTTTATATATGTCATTTGATGCTCTAATTCGGGAAACAGAGTAGCCTCATTGATATTAAAGAAGTCCAATTCTTCTCGAATGTCCTGCTTGCTTTTGGCTGATATAATAATCGTTTCTGATGAAAATTTATCATTGATCGCTTTATATGATTTAGCAATTAGGCTTTGGCGAACATTATGCTTGTTTGCAAAATTGATAAATGTAGGAATGACAAAAGCGCCGCTTTGTCTAATCAATCGTTCATTACTATGTGAAGAAATAACGAAGAAACTGTCTTGTAAATACTCAACGAGCAACTTGCAGTTATCTTTAATAAGCAAAGCTTCTTCATCATCGGTAATAACATGTGATGTCCTTAATTTGTTCAGCAAATCACTGGTAGTCCAAGAAGCATCCATCTCTAAAAATGGAATAGTGGATGCTATGCGGATGCAAAGTTCATTTGTAGAATGCCACGGAGAATATTGGACGAATACCACACCGTCTTTTTCTTCTTGTGAATATTGTCCATTTTTATTCTCTTTGTATTCCACAGATGGTTCGGTAGCAAAGTATAGAGCAACAAGCGGATTTAATGTAACATCAACCAAACGTGTACCTAATCCGTAATGCTGCAATTTCGTTAATATTTCAAAATCATTTTTGCTTTGAAATTCAAACGGATTTTGACGCAATGCCCCCTGTATAATATGATTTTCTTTTGCCAATCCATCGTTTCTAAAAACGTTGGGATATATTGACCAACCGGAATTTTCTTGACCACGAAAAAACCACTGATGTGAGGACAATTCTTGGGACAAAGAGTCTTCACGCAATTTCATTATGTAGTCAACAAAACTTTTTAGCGAACTGATATTTTTAGACATATATCTCTACTCCCTATAGTAAGAGCTCTTGATTATTTGATAGTTATATTTGAATATTAGATACATCGATCTCGCCAGACATCAGCTTGGGTAAAAGAGCGTCTCTAATTGATGCAAGTTGCTCGTTTTCAAGCCCATTCGCATAAACTTGAGCAAATATAGATTGACATACTGTATCAAAATGTTCAACTAATTCTTTAGGAGCGATCACTATAGGTTCTGTTTCAATGAAGCCGTGTATATCCAGATTTTTGATACCAGTTGTGCCGTTTTCAAAAGAGAAAAACACGCCCGTATCATAAAGATATTGCCAATAGTGATAGACGTACATACTGTAACCGGCTATCGGTTTCAGCGCCTTGCAAAAGTTAGTACAAACCATTCCTTTATTGTAACGATCAAGAAGAGCAGTTGATATTGCCGCAGCCCTTCCTGTAGATTGTGCAGGACTACCGCCGGAAATTTCAACCACTATATCACCGTCCACAAGTTTTTTAACTGCATAGTTTTTCGGAAGAATATATCGAGTTGGCATTTTTCCTTTGTTGCCAGCACGAACTTCGGGAATGTCAGCTCCACGAATGCAGTAAACCATCTCTGTGTTGTTGCCGGAAGGTACATCCTTACCCCAATCTCCACTGATGGTTCTTTCAACGAGATCGGAAAAAGTGCCCTCATGCCATGATGAGAAATCAGGATTATCAATGAACCACTCTTTGAATAATGCCAATGCCTGCTGCTGTAAATTATCATTCATATTCTGATTGTTTTCAATTTTTGAATCAATTGAGTCAAGAATAGCAGCAATTTTTTTTTGAACATCTTTGGATTCAGGGATCGTCACCTCAATATTGCGCATAGTACTTCCGGATACCTCCTTAAAAGTGGTTCCGCTTCCCATTGC
>CAKSGG010000322.1 GCA_934454215.1 uncultured Clostridia bacterium | reverse complement strand
AATTCTCCTTGCGTTCTTTTTCCGCTGCCCGTTCCTCCGGACTTAATTTGTACCTTGGCATAATTAAAACCTCCAAAATGATATTTTTATTATATATCATCTTGGAGGTTTCGTAAAGAGTTTACACAAAATTCGGGATTGACTCCCCCCTATGTGCTGCTTGCACTATTGATTTATCCGAAGTAAAAATGCCCATCAGTTTATCCGAAAGCAAAAACGTTATTGCCGCCAAAACCGTATTTATCATCGGCACAAAGCGCATATTCTGTCCAAAAAGCCGTTTGGCTTTATCAAATTTTCCCGCTCCACAAAGACGTCCACTCATCAAAGATCCCGCCAATGCCGTTGCATATCCGATAAGATGAGTATAACCGGTTATATTGCTTACAAACACTTGTGTATTCATTGATTTACTTCCCAAGCACGCAATCAAAGCTGTTACTATCATTGTTGAAATATTGTATGCAAGCAAGCTTAACCCACTCGGTATACCTATTTTCATTATCCGAATCGCTGTAGAATTTTTATATTTCCCGTTTCCCGATATTGGTCTGTCTTTGATAAATATGCAAAAAGAGTATATCGCGCCCGCCAACTGTCCCGCTATTGCACCAACCGACACACCTACTATCTTGCTGCCCGAAAATATTATATCACTGACCACCATAACCGAAAGCAGCGCGTTAACACCGTTGACAATCAAACCAGATACCATTGTCGGCTTTGCATTTCCGTAAGCACGCAAAATCCCCGTAAAATAAGTTATCATTGCCTGCATAATTAAAAAAGCAGACCGTATTCTGAAGTATATAATTGCATTTTCAAGCACTGTTCCGGATATATTCATCAAGTTCAGAAGCCGCGGTGCAAAGCACAGCAGTACTCCGCTTAACAAAAACTATACTGCCATATTTATAATCAACCCTGTTTTATAAGTGTCATCAGACATTTCTTTTTTACCCATACCGAGTATTATGCTGAAAACTATTATTGTACCATTTGAAGGCATCATTAACAGTATATTGGGAATATTCAGTACAGAGTTAGCAACATTTACAGCGGTAACGGCGTCACTTGAAACCTTTGCCAATACAACCGTGTTCACCGTTCCGAGCAAAAGTGTAAATATTTGCTGAAAAAACATCGGTATCGCTAACTCAAATAAATTCATTTTTCCGCTTGAATCCGTTAATGTCAATAGGGACGAGTCCCAAACCTTTGTTTTGATGTTCATATCATTATCCTTTCCACCTATGATGTCTCTCAAAAGTAAAATACTTTTATGTTCTTGACTTAATTAAACACAAACAGCAGGCGAAGTCGTACTTTCCCCATGCCTGCTGTTTTATGTTAAAGCTTATTTTTTTTGCTAATTTCTAAAAAATTTAATGCTAATACTTTATGTTATGGTTTATTCCAGTAATACCGGGTTTAACATTTCTTTCAATAGCAGCCGCATTCTCATAATGACAAATCTGCCATTTGTTTTTTGCGGTAAGCTTCTTTTCTATCACTTCGGTTTCGAGTGCGGTATTTGTTCCTTGGGGCAAAGCAACAACGCACATAAATCCCTCATCCGAAACTTGGCACGGACAATAGTGAAGTGTTGTTGCAAAACATCGGATAGCAACACCCTTTGGCACATAAAATGCAGTAAATTTTGAAGAATCTATTTTATCGCAAACAACGTCCCAAACATGCCCAAGCAAAAGCACAAGCGGGGTTAATGCGATGTTTATTTCATCGGAGGTATGCCACTCTGTTGCGTTCATAAGTGTGTTGTGCCCCCAACAACATCCGATTTGAGCGGGAAGTGTTCCGAAAAGCTCATTTTCGATTGCGTTTGCCTCATTAAGACATTCAAATTCTTTCACTGACGGAGCATAACTTACCTTTTCGGACATATCAATTTCTTTTCCTGCCTTTATAAATTCACTTGCGTCAATGTTTTCGAGTATTGCGCCAAAGGTTTTAAATTCGTAATCGAGAACGGAATTAAATTTCATGCCGGGATTTTTCTTTCTTAATATTTCAAGCATAATCAATCCCCAACTTATCTGCGCCCAAAAGCTTAATTTTTGATACCGCATATTCTTTTACATATTCCGAGGCATTTGACATAACAACATCGAGAGGTGCGCCATAATGATCCAGCTTATCATAACCCTCAATAAATGCGCAGCAAACATCCGTGCCGAAATTAATTTTTCTGATACCTGCTCCGATTGCCGCCTTAATCTGTTCGTCAGGTACGCCCGAACCGCCGTGCAAAACAATATGCGCATCAACAGCCTTATGAATTTCGGCAATTCGCTCTACCGCCAGAACAGGTGCCTTAGCGTATTTGCCGTGTGCTGTTCCGACCATAATTGCAAGAGCGTCAACTCCGGTTTCGTTAACATATTTCACTGCGTCAGCGACTTCTGTATAAGCTGCCCATTCTTCGTCCTTTGTTGAACCTATATGACCCAATTCACCTTCAACCGGAACATTTATTTCACGGCAAAAATCCACAACCTGTTTTGTTTTTGCAATGTTTTGCTCAATAGGCAAGGTTGATGCGTCTATCATAACGCCGGTTGTTCCATAGCGTGTTGCTCTGACACATTCGGGAAAACCTGCACCATGGTCAAGATGAAATGCAACGGGTGTTTTAAGCTCGTTCATGACCTCCTTAATTATCGGCGCCATAAACCTTGCCGTTCCCGTATCAAACAAGCGGCTGTACATTTGAATTATTATCGGCGCTTTTTCCTGTTTTGCTGCATTTACAACACCCATCAGCGTTTCAAGATTGTATACATTAAATGCGGGAACGGCAAATCCGCCGGCTTCTGCAATATCAAGAATTTCTTTTAAATTATATAACATTTTATATCAGCTCCTTACCTCGTCAACAGTTAAATTGGGAATATACTTGCATGCTTCTCTGATTTCGTCTGTAAATCCGCCTTCAACCTCCGATACATGATGGATATACGGTTTTTCTATAAGCTTTGTTTCCCAAGCGTCAAGATTTTCAAACTGTGCCCACATATATGTTCCAAAAGTATAAGGTCCCGTTGTGCTGTCACATTCGCCCGCTATGACGGAATATTTTCCGTGATCCTGATCTATGCGTGCAACCGTATAATGTC
>CAKSGG010000321.1 GCA_934454215.1 uncultured Clostridia bacterium | reverse complement strand
ACACAAGCGGTACCCGACAGATGCAGACGTGAGGAGCCGAACAAAAAGTTCGGTGAACTGTTTGGCACAGATGATGATTCGGAGATTGGGGCAGATGATATTGTAAGAGCGTATGACTCGCCCGACGAAAATACTTTTTAAGGTTTATTGAACAACATAGTTGTTTTATTTTAAATGATAAGGAGGTAATAAGAAGTAGTTAATTTTTAAAAAGCCAGCAATCGAGCAAGACTTGTTGATGTTGAAAAATGTGAATTGCAAAAAAATATGAATGGGGTGCATTGATGTGAAGAGAAAAAAAGAGTTGAATATATTTGTCAGCTATGGACACAAAGACGATAATTCATCTCGAAAGGTTCCAGAGGTTGTCGATGCAATCATTGAACAACTGAGAAAAAGGAATCATAATGTTTGGCTTGATGTTGATAAGTTAAAAGATGCTGATGTAACAAACTGGCCAAACTCCGACTGGAGAAGTGCTATTTACACAAATATTAAAAACAGCGATAATGTTGTTGGCTTTTTAAGTGAAAAAGCATTGAGAAAATCCGGAGTGTGTTTGGATGAATTGTCCATAGCTGTATCTATTCCGGGAAGAAGAATTGTGACAATTCTTTTGGAAAGTCAGGAAACGATGAAAATACCGCCGACAGTGTCAAGAATTCAGTGGGTGGATATGTCCGAGTGGAAAAATCACTATGATTTTGCCAGTGAGCATTTTTTTGAAGACGGATATTTTGAGGAAAAACTGGCGGAAATTGTTGACAGAATTGAGCAGGAAGAGAATCATATATATCAATATGACATTAATTTTTTGGTTCAAGTGCTCAATCCGTCAAAAACTGTTAAAACTGATTTGTTTGATTTACTACAACATGAGAGCGATGAGGCGGGAAATTACATATACGAAGATCGGACATGGCTTAAGGAGAAGATTTTTGATTTTATCTCTGGGGACAAGCACTATTTATTGTTGATTGGCGGGCCCGGTTACGGAAAAAGCCAATTTATAGCCCATTGCATCCATAATATTGAAGATATATATGCGTACTATTTTGTTAAGTATAACAAGACAGAAGGAAAAAACGATTGCAATGTCATTCTTCGCACTTTGGCGTTTGAGATTGCTGTGAAAATGCCGGAGTATCGCAGGAGTTTGATAGATTCAATCAAAGCATATCCGGTGTTTTCCGAAGAACGTTTGTCCGACATTTCAAATTATTTTTCGGGGCTAACTGATATCGAATTGTTTGAGCATCTATTTCATTGTGATATGGTTCATTTTATAGATGGAAATCCGGGGAGAATAGTAATAAGTATTGATGCATTGGATGAAGCGGAATATAACGGAAATAATCCAGTTGCAAATCTTTTATTGACAACCAAAGACCGATGGCCTATTTTTTTTAAATTTATTCTTACTTCAAGAGAAACCGGTAATGTACTAAGTTGTTTTGATTATTTGGGACAAGATTGTCAGATAGCACGCTTGGATACAGGAGAAAGCGATGATGATGTAAAGCGTTATTTGAGAAAAAATCTAGAAAAAGAGGATATCAATGATGTATATTTTGATGAACTTACGTCACGTTGCGAAAAGACTTTCATCTATGCTCGTTTGTTGATACAATCTATCGAGAATGGATTTATGAAATTAGAAACTATTGATGATATTTTGCTTGTGCCTAAAGGATACAATGGTCTCTTACAACATTATTTTTCAAGAGCTTTTAATAAAAACGAATTTGATGAAGTGAAATTGCCTCTGGGTATTATGCTGGCAAACGGAGGAAGTATAAACAGAAGAGTGCTGGAACAAGTTGTTCGAGAGCAAGTGCCTGATTGGACAGCCGGTAATTTCTTCTTGCAAATGAAATCTTTTGTGGTATTGCAAGGGGATGTAGTCTGTTTTTATCATAAGGCACTAAACGATTGGTTAAGAGGAGACGA
This sequence comes from uncultured Clostridia bacterium, assembly GCA_934454215.1. Classification (GTDB taxonomy): domain Bacteria; phylum Bacillota; class Clostridia; order UBA1381; family UBA1381; genus Ornithomonoglobus_A. The sequence goes on along the minus strand of CAKSGG010000321.1, from coordinate 1,187 downwards.
ATCCGGATTATATCATATTGATGAGAATCCATACAAAAGCCTTATTGTTAATTTTTGTAAGCGTTATATAAAAGCTTTTAATAAAACTGTGGAAGAACATTATTCAGATACTACAGGCATGGATATGTTCGAAGATGCCGAAGAAAATGGATTTGACTACGAAACTGTAAAATATGTATTTAAGAATAGCATTAATTTGATGACAAAAGCTGAGAAAATACAATTTAAAAGCAGTGAAATAGCCTTTTTAACATTGATTTTATGGATGTCATATCGTCATTCGGAATTGACGCTATTAGATGAAGTATTTGCTATTATAAAACAGAATGCACGAAAAATTAAATCTTATGATGTAAGAAAGCAGTTTTATATTGCAATTGCCTATAATATTGCCGGTGAATCCGAGCAAGCAAGAAATAATCAAATACCAAATTCGAAAGACATTCAAGCGGCTAATATTACAGCTGTTAACTGCCATTCGGCAATAGAGTATTTTTGGTTTATTAGGAATGAGTTTGAACAGCTTCCGGAGTTCGGCAAGCTGTACAGTTCGGTGATGGATAATATTGCTTTCAACACAAGACTAATGGATGAAAAGTCTCACGAAAAACTTGAATTGGCTTTATCTATATTGGAGGATTTGAAGATTTTTGAATTGAAAGAGCTGTTTGATGGTGTTGAAATAAGCTTAGCGCATTTGTACTATCACGAAGGAATAATACATTATGATATGAAGCTTTATGACAAAGCGCTTGAGTGCTTGAAAACGGCGGAAGAATACATAAATCAATATGATGAAGAAGATTATTTGTTAGGAGAGGGATTGTTTGCGCTGGTTCTCAATCAAAGAGCGGCTTGTAACAGCAGAATAGGCGAAAGATTAAAGGATGTGGATATAGATAAAGCTAATATTTATTATAAAAACAGTATTGATGACATTAAAAAATCCTTGGAAATTAAATTGAGGTTGTTTGGCGAGAACAGCTTTTATGTTGCAGTTGCATATGATAATATTGCCAGGTTCAGTAAGGCCTATGAAATTGCACAGCCGACTTTTGTTAAGCTAAGCTCCGGTGTTTACGATTATGCACTCAGGGCTATTGAAATAGCAAAGCGGATTTTTTCGGAAAACGGAAAAACTACGGCGAGGAGCTATATGACGCTGGCTTGGTGTATGGATGCGGATA
>CAKSGG010000320.1 GCA_934454215.1 uncultured Clostridia bacterium | reverse complement strand
CTGTAACAGACAGGTATTTCAGGGCTGTTATAATAAAGGGAAACGGAAACACACATACAGAAGCCGTAAAGCTTCATATGCTGTCTGTTTTGGAAAAGCTTACAGAGGGAACAAAGATAAGCCTTTGTGTTATTCCCACGGATAATACGCAGATAATATTAACGCTCTCATACTGTGAAAACAAGCTTGATATAAAAAAGATTTTTGAAAAGGCGGTTAATTTCGTAAACAAAAACTTAAATATTGGAATGAATGTGAGCATAGGCAGAGAGGTTGAAAAAATAAATATGTTTTCAAAGTCATACGAGGATGCTTTTTTTGCACTTTTATCCGAAAAAAGCGGTGTTTTGTGTGATGAAAACAGTAAAAATTCAATCGGAAGCGATTATTTTGTGGTTTTGGACAGAACAAAATTCAAATCACATATTCTTGCAGGGGATACGGCAAGTGTTTCCGATATGACGCGCGGATTGTATGAGCGTATTCTTTCAAGAAAACTCATCACGCACAGAATGCAAAATTATATACGTTACTGGTTGGTAGATTTATTTAACGAAACCGCACGGGAGGGGAATTGTGCAGGCGACAAATATCGTACCGAGCTTTCGGAAGCTATGGAAATAGGAGATTTTAACGAAAGTGTAAGAAGAATTTGCGGCTGCTTTGCAAAAATGGCAGAGTATATTAACAAACGTTCGGATGAAAACAGCTCGTCTGAAATTAAACGTGTGCTATGTTATATAGATGATAATTATATGCTGTATGAAATTTCACTTAGGAAAATTGCAGAAGATATGCATATATCATACAACTATCTCTCAGATCTGTTTAAAAAACAGACGGGAAAAACATTTTTGGAGTACCTTCACGGAGTAAGAAATAAAAAAGCAAAAGAATATTTGATTACAACTGATATGCAAATATCAGAAATTGCCGAAAAGGTTGGCTATCTGAGCGACAACACATTTATTAAGACATTTAAAAAGCTTAACGGTATTACCCCCGGCGAATTTAGAAAAATTAAAAGAGGTTATTAAAAAAAGCCCATTATAGGAAATATGGGATATAAAAGGATAAATGAACGATTGACTGCCGCCGCGTGTTGATGTTAGAATTTTTGCAGATGGCAGATGTGAATTTCGCCAAAAAATTTTATCTGGATGGTGAGGGTATGAAGAAAAGAAAAATGCGCGGAGCATTGGGTGTGATGTTAAGCTGCGCGATTGCACTGGGAACATCCGGCTGCAACAAGAAGGAGCAGACCGCCGGCTCGGGAAAGGGGGCGGATTACCCGGAAAAAGTTACGGTTTTTGCATGGCGCAGCAGTTCGCTCAATAACGAAATGATTGATTATAACGATGTTAAATCGTTTAAAATGATTGAAGAGCTGACAGGCTGCAAGGTTGAATGGAACTTGCCGCCTTCAAGCGGTGTTGAAGAAAAATTTAACCTGATGATAGCCTCGGGAAATCTGACAGATGTAATTATAGGAAACTGGAAAGAAAATGGCGTTGAAAAATACATAAACGATAAGGTAATTATTTCACTTGATGAAATGAAGAACCAAATGCCGAACTTTATGAAATTTACACGTGAAAATCCGGACATTGCAAAAGATTATGTAACAAGCGACGGCAAAATTGGATATATTCCGTATGTAAGAGCAGACAAAGAACTTAATGTTTTTTATGGTCCGTTGATAAGAAAAGATTGGCTTGATAAGCTTGGACTCGGTATTCCTACAAATTCGCAGCAGCTTTATGAGGTGCTTAAGGCGTTTAAAACACAAGATCCCAACGGAAACGGTAAAGCGGATGAACTGCCTATGACAGGACTTGGTTCGGATAATATATGCCACCTGCTTTCAATGTTTGATACAGCGAAAGGTTTTTATGTGGATAACGGGAAAGTTAAGTACGGATTTATGGAACCGGAATTTGAGGAAGGAATGGAGTATATTGCAAAAATGTACTCGGAGGGGCTTATTGACCCCGACTACATTTTCCAGGACAGAGCGAAACAGGATGGTAAAATAACAAACAACAGAGCAGGGTTTATGTACAGTTTTCAGCCGACAACAATATCAAACACAATGGCACAGAAAGACCCGAATTTCAAGCTTGTAGGGATTAACCATTTCAATAACAAAGAAGGCGTAAGGACAACTGATTTGCCTCAGTATATAATGAGCGTTATCGGGACCTCGGCTGCGGTAACAACAAAATGTAAAAATTCCGCAGGGGTGGTAAAATGGCTTGACACGTTTTACAGCGAAGCCGGAATAAACGCAATGAACTTCGGTAAAGAGGGAGAAGACTATACCGAAAAGGATGGGAAGAAAGTATTTACGGATGCCGTGCTGAATTCAAAAAAATACAGTGTATCGGAGATGTTCGGAAGGACATTCGGTGCGTTTAACTCATACTTTCCGACGGTTCAAAAGTGGGATTCATACTCACAGAGTTTAAGTTCGTACGGAAAGGAAGCTATAGAAACCTGGAGCAAAGATGTAGATACGAGCCACATTCTTCCGGAGTTGTCATTTACAGATGAAGAAAAAGAAAAGGTAACAAATATTATGTCATCTGTAACCACATATGCTGACGAAAGAATTGACAAAATGATTTTGGGACAGGAAGCGGTGTCGAAAATTCCGGAAGCACGAAAAAAGATTGAAGAAATGAAAATAAAAGATGTGCTGAAAATATATCAGACCACATATGAAAGATATTTAAATACGGACATTGATTTTTAAAAGAGTTCAGAAGCGGAAAGGATGACTGCAGTGCAAAACATACGTGCAGGTGAAATATCCGGCAAAAGTCATAGAACGGCGGCAAAACGGAGGAACAAGCTGTATAAATATAAAGACATTTATATTATGCTTATACCGATATGCCTATACTACATTATTTACAAGTATATTCCGATGTTCGGAAATATGATCGCTTTTCAGGACTATTCGATTACAAGGGGAATACTTGATTCGGAATTTGTCGGATTGAAGCATTTTAAAAGCTTTTTAAATGATGTTTATTTTTTCAGATTGCTGAAAAACACGCTTTCAATAAATATATACGGATTACTTTTGGATTTTCCGGCGCCAATAATACTTGCACTTTTGCTTAACGAGGTGAGAAACGCGGGATTTAAAAGAAGTGTAC
>CAKSGG010000319.1 GCA_934454215.1 uncultured Clostridia bacterium | reverse complement strand
TCGTAATTGTTTATCAGCTTTTCGCCGCTTCGGTATGCGGCGGCTGCAACGGCTGATTTGCCTTTGCCCCTGCTGATAATTTTTATACTGCAATGATAAATAGCCATAGTTAATTGTCCTTTCCGTTTCTTTATTTACACTTGTATTTTTTGTGTCAAACTCGTTTTGACATAAAAAATCAAGTCCGCAAAAAGGGTGCGGGGAAAATGCCTTTTCCCTGCGATACAAACAATAATCTTTGTTTGATATGCCATCTGCAATCTTTTGCAGAATACGCACACACCTGTTAAGGTGTATAAGTGCGCCCTTGTTAAAACAAGGGATTTCCCTCGCTCGCCGTATGCTCCCGAAAATTCTTGATTTTTCCCTTTGCAAATTCGCTTGAAAAAATCTCGATTAAAAGAGCCTGCAACTGCTCATTTGAAAAGTCCTCCGCATTGCTGATTACACTTTCCAAAATTGCCCCTCGTTCAATTAACCGCCTTGTCCGTTTCTTGCGTTCTATAACTTTTTGCTTTGCTAAAAGGCGGTTTTGTTTGTGTTCAAGCTGTGTGATTTCTTTCTGTTTTTTTCTGATTTGTTCGTTAATATCTGTCATTATTTTAATTCCTTTCTGTGTTTTGAGTATTAAAAAAGGACAACCATTCTTTCGGTTGTCCTAATATGATATTTATAAAAGAATTAGTAATTTTAATATGCGATAGCCTGCAAGTAATCACAATATAGTGATGTAGCCCTTTTTATTTGTGAGCGTACAGAAACGGATAATTGATTAAATTCATCTTGCTGTTGTAGCTCATAAAAATAAAACGGGTTAGGTGTATCAGAGATTTTATATATTCTATCTGCCCTTTTTATTCTCGAAACAGTATCGCTTGCAGTACGTTTTGAAAAATGATGGGTAAGAATTAGCCAATCTATAAATTCTGTTTTTTCAACTGTTAATTTTCTGTTGTCATTAATAAAATTCATAACTGCTTTCCCAACAAATTCAGCCAACTTGACAGGAACAGCATTACCTATCATTTGTTCCATTTCTGTTTTATTTCCACACCATTTATAATTAGGCGGGAATGTTTGTATCAGTGCTCTCTCCAAAGTTGTTAAGGCACGAATATTCTCATTTAACGGACAAGCATCGTTTGGGTGTCCGGGATAGCCTTTTGGGACAGGTCTGTTTACACCTCTCATTGTCGGAGCCGGCTCATCAATAGAGAAAATAGCTCTACGACTATAATTTCTTGGGTGTCTGTAATAATATTCAAAATCAAGCGTATTTCCAAAATAATCTCTCATTGTCATTGCTTTATCGTTTATATTTTGCGTTAGATACTCCAACATAAAATTGTCGTTTTCATTTAACGCACCTATACAGAAAAATCTTTTTCTCTTTTGAGGAACACCACAACGGCTGGCATCCAAAACTATTTGGGTAATACCATAGCCCGATGTCTTAAATATCTCTTTTGCCTGTGAAAATGTAACGCTTTTTTCTGCACGGTCTACATTTTCCATAACAAAATATTTGGGGCGTATTTCTCTTATTATTTCGGCATAAGATTTTGTCAAACTTGCTCTATCGGCTTCAATTCTTTTCCCAGCGTGTGAAAAATCCTGACAAGGGGGACCGCCTATAATTATATCCGGCTTTAATTCTTTAATAATCTCTATCGCTTCAACAGGATTTGACAAGTCAGTTTCATAAACCTTATGATTAAAGTTCTTTCTGTAACATTCGGCAGCCACATTCCAAAACTCAAATGCACCAACAATATCAAAGCCTGCATTTTGAAATCCACAGGAAAGACCACCGCAGCCAGCAAATAAATCAACAGTTTTCATAAAAATGCTCCTTAATATAACTTTTTTCCTCAAACATCTTTATTTATTTCAAAAAGTATGTTATACTATATATAATTATATACTATTTTTCGCTTGACGTCAATAGTTTGACGTCAACTTTGTGAATATTTTTTTGAGGAGGGTTTAATATGCCTAACGGTCTTTATGGGTTATATAATTCAAATCGTTCCCCCGATGACCACTGGGGTAAAAATTGTTTTAATTCCAGTTTTCCTGCGGCTACCGCTTGTTATATGCTGGATAACAATATAAATGCTATCTACATAAAATTAGAAAAAGTAAACGGTAGATTAGAAGTCGTACCGTCTACTATTCCTTTGAGAGATGTTTTTAACTGCGGAACGCTTTCAACAAACGAACTAAAATTTTGCTTTGAAACAGTTTATGAACCATATCAACAATATTCGTTTGATAAGATAGACGGTATAGATTTAGTTATAACCGATATGAATGGACATTATCTATCGCCTTTGGAAGTAAAGCTGACTGTAATTCCAACATCTGCAACAAGCCATTTGCCACAAGAACAGTGGGGGTCAGAACTTGTAATAAGAAGTGCTACAACATCATACTGTGCATTAGGTATGTTTGATTCCGTCAAGCAACGTTCAAGGGCAATTCGTGAAGTGTTTGAAGATGCTTGTTCATCAATTCAGATGTGGGATAATGATTATGAAATGACACATAAAATGCCGTTGCTTTGTGAAGCAATAGATAATTTCCAACTTGAATATTACCGCAAGCAAAAGCCTCTTTTAATGCAAACATTGTGGAAAACTGACGGACAGTCTCCGATATTGGCAGAACAGGCGTTTGATATAGTTATATGGAGTGATTATGCTTTTTCAAGACTATTTCTTGATAACTCAAACAAACCGGCTGATAAAATGAAAAGGGGTATGCGTGCTTCTGCAAGATTAGCTCGCTGCTTATGGGAATTGAGCAAGTCAGGAAAAATTCGTACAGTTGATATATACAGACAAATGGCATTTGATAATCAAACTGACAAAGAATTTGCAGTAGGTGGCTCGCTGTGGCGTAAATATGTTACTTCCGACAGAATACAAAATCTTGCACTAAACCGTAATGTTGTCAACGAGATAATAGAGCCGGGATATATTGACCGTTTAATGCCGGAACGACGTTTCGACCAAACGCTTTATTTTACCGTAAGAGGTCATAATGAATAACATAAAAAGTCTTGTTGTTTAATATAGCAAGACTTTTTCGTTTCTAAACACGCAAAAACCGCACTTTTAATATAAATACATTACCTATATCAAAACAAGATTTTTAACTTCTCGCACCCAAGTCTTGACTTGATGTTTTTACCTAAAACCGCCGTTATATGCT
>CAKSGG010000318.1 GCA_934454215.1 uncultured Clostridia bacterium | reverse complement strand
GTATATTGCTTAAAAATTTAATATTAATGCCATAGGCACTCTTTTTTTGTGCTGTCTGTATAAACTGGGGCACTTCAGCTTTTTAAGCTCTTTTATAATTTCAATGTTATCTATGTATGAACCGTAACTATGAAATGATATAATATCGGAATTATTAAGTACAAATTTTTCTATTTCAGGCAAATCGTCAGTATGCTTTGTATTCGGTCAAACCCCCGACGTCAGCGGCTGTATGGGATTTATTTCGCAAATTATTTCAAAAAACCTTTTTATGTGAGGCAAGGACATATTACCCCTATTTGAATTACCCGGTTCATTAAAAACGTCCCAAATTATTATTCTGTTATCATCTTTATATTTTGTAACAATTTCAGATACCCATTAACGGGACCGTTTTCCTTTAAACCGTCAAGCTCCATCATAAGCTTCTCTTTTACTTTCATTGTACACCAACCTTTCTCCCAATTCTCTCAAACGCATCAGTCAAGAATGTCAAGCGTTGTGCTGTCTGTACCATTGTTTATATCATCAATAATCTTCACCGCAAGCATATTCCAGCTCAAAAAATACGGGCGGATTACAGGCTGTGACGTATCACCGTGATAATATTCATGCACGCACCCGTTTTGATTTATATCCGCGGCAAACGTCCTAATCAGTCTGTATGCGGCATCAAGCGCCTCTTTTTTATATCCATATTTCGCCATGCCGTATGCGGTAAGGAATGTTGATAAACCCCATACCGGTCCCTGCCAGTTTGACGGGTTTCCCATCGGAACATTATTATAGACCATGTCATTTTTGCTGTGTGAACGTATTCCTCAGTCTGCCAAAAATTCATTTTTATCCATTATTTGCTTTATTATCTTTTTTGCCTGCTCATCAGATGCCGCCTTTCCCCATAAAGGAAACAAAGTTGCCCAGCTTCTGAATTTCAAATGTGTAACCCACTCCACGCCTTGAAGTGTTATTCTTGAATAATCCGTTGCACAATCTATATTATAAAAGCTTTCGTCCCGTTCATCAAAATATTTTTCTATTATCATCTGCTTTAGATTTTCGGCTTTCAGACGATATTTTTCCTCCTGCTTTTTATTCAGAATTGCCGACAGTTTTTCCATAGCTCTGTATTCTCTGTAATGCCAAACCGCCAAATCTATACCCGCAGACGTCATATCGGCACGGCCGTATACAGCAGGATTGTTATCCAAACCGTTTCCGAATAAATGCAGCCACACAAAAAATCCGTTTTTCATACAATTTTTCTCATACCATTCATTCATCAGCACAAGGTCGTCCCAATATTGCTCCACCCATGAAAAATCATTCATTTTTTTTGCGGCAATATAGGTAAATTGCGCCGCCAAAGGATATGGGTGCGACAAAAAATCGCAAGTGCCGTCAGGGCAAATACGCTTTACCGGTCTTCCGTCGGGAGCATGATGTTCAATAAGATTGCATATACTGCCTTTGACATACTCCAATCCCTCATCGGAAGCGGAGCAAGCCATAAAGTACGAATCCCAATCCCATAAATCATTATAATCGACACCCGGAACAAGATACGGATGCTTTATATCTCCGACAGGTTCTCTGAAACTTGTATTCAAAAATCCGCTAAAATAATTTTTTACGATTTTCTCGGCAGCTTTGTTGTCAGTTACGTTAAGCTCTATATTTCCTTTTATTTCGCAATTGTTTTTTCTGCTGTAATCCTTATCAAAATCCACTTTATAATATTTCATCGGCTCAATTTCCTTCCTCGATTTTTACTCCTTTAACCGGAGTTTCTGCCTTAATCTCAAGCTCTTTTGCAATGCCCAAATCCTTTGCTCCGCCCTTCGTCAGCTCATAAAAATGATATTTGCGGCCGGACTTATAATTCATATCCTCAAGCGAATATAAATACAACACATTATCGTTTTCTCCCGGTGAATATGTCTGCCAGTTCTTCGCTATCGTTTTTCCCTTATATATCACTTCATATTCTTCATGCGCCATATCCGTAATAATCTTGCTGCTGTCCTCATATACCGCTGTAATAACTCCGTTGTCCTCAATATAATCTTCCATTTTGAGATTTTCAAATAACAGCATGGGAATACTCAAAATATAATGACTCATTATTCTGTCATCGTCCAGAACCACCGAATCGCCCCAGCACGATTTAAGCCCAAATGAAAATCCGTTCATAAGCGCCGTTTTATTCGTACCCGCCGCTGCATACGGTATAATACCATGATACAGCATATTCGTCAACGGTATCTTTTTTTCACTCATATACAGTTCGCTTGTGCCGTTACTGCGCGACAGCCACCCGTGACCCGTTCTGCCTATAAAATGATATGCCACCGTCTCACTTGTCACATCAATACCGTATTTATTAAATTCATCACATTCAAATGTATACAAATGATTGCATACTTCTTCCGTTTCGGCCTTTTCGCTTTCTTCGGTTTCAACCGTCTTTGTCAGACTTCTTAAATAATCCGACCCCGACGCAAAACAAAATTCAATATCCGCCACATTTGCCCTCAGTACAAGCTCATTATTTTCATCCAAAAACGGAACGGGATTACCGTTATCATCAAGCAGACTTACATATACATGTCTTGTACCGCCCCATATCTGCGGAATATCAAGCGCTCCTGCCGTTTCATACGTTTTGCCGCAGCTCCATGTATACATTTCGGGATATATTCTCCACGAAAATGAATTTAAGTCAGCTATATTCTCCGTTATACGCTGATACCCAAATTCAAAATCAATCCTTACCTTCCCTGCAAAATCAGTTTCATTCAAGGCCTGCCATTTTGTGCTGATATATAATCTGTCGCCCTGCCACACATAATTTGCACTTATTGTTGTTTTTAAAAGTTTTGCATATTCCACTGTTTTTTCTCCTTATGCTTAAGGGCTGCCGCATAACGCAGCAGCCCTATTTCAAATATTATTTTATTTTTAAATTGCGGGAACTATCGGAGTCATATTACTCATATTGTTTCAAAGCATAGCCTTTGCGGTATCGGTTTCGGATAACGCCAGCTCTGCCGTTTCCATTTTATCGTCCGTTATAACATTTGATGTCTTAACGCCCTTTAATATTCCGTCACTTGCATATACGGCTTTCTGTAAAAGTATTTTTATCAATCGAGTAGGGCGAAATTAATCGCCCTCTCACACCACCGTACGTGCCGTTCGGCATACGGCGGTTCAATTCAAAAT
>CAKSGG010000317.1 GCA_934454215.1 uncultured Clostridia bacterium | reverse complement strand
CGGTGCGGTAAGGCAGAAAATAAGGCAGGCAAAGAGGATACAAGGCGCCGCAAACTCAAATTGTCCATGCTTTCTGTGTAGGCTAAGTACCCGACGCCTTATTGCATTACTGCAACAGGTTTCCAAATACTCGCCCCGCGAACCGTGCTTGCACCTCTCAGCGCACACGGCTCTCCCCTTGTTAGTTCAGTTTACCAGCGTGTAATTTTTCGTGACAATCAACACATAGAGCAAGGGTCTTACGATTTCTTGCAATCATAAAACACTCCCACTGTGCTTTTCCTTTAAGATTTTTGAGCTTTCGGATATGATGAATTTCAATATCCGTATTTGTTTTTCCGCACAACTCGCATTGTCGTGCAGAAAGCCTATCCATCAAACTTGTTTTTGCAGAGTATTTAGCTGTATTTGGAATATCATCTACCATAGATTTTTTCTGCATTGGTTTTCTTGCAAAACCATCATTGTAGAAAAATCTTGTTTTAATTTTACCGCTTTTATCAGTATATTTAATGCCGAAATTTTTACCGATACGGAGTTTAGCAATCGTTTTTCGCATACTTGTACGATATTTTCCTGCAAATGTTTTAAACATACTGTATTGCATAATATAACCGAAAGAGCCTACATAAGCTGAATTGTTCGCAATACTATAATAATTTCTGAAACCTCGAATTTCACTGTTATAGTGCTCTATAATTTCAAGGTCGTCATTGTTTACCATATAACTCCTTGCTATCGGTTTCCATTTTTCCTTACCTTTGATGGTTCTAACAATTTTCATTGCGTTGTAATTAAGTAATTTTTTACACATAATCTCCATTGGCATTTCCAAACAAACTGTACCATTCAAAAATCTGCGTGAATATCCGAGACTATTTGTTTTTGTTGCATTAGTACGGCGAACAAAAATATCGTAGCCTAAGAACCTTGCTTTCTTTTCCGAATGTGTTATCAGTGTTTTCTCATCAGACATTTCAAGTCTCAAATTTTCAGATATAAAGATTTTAATTTGTTCTTTAATCTGTTTTGCATCCTGCTTGCTGCCAATTACACCAATCAAAAAATCATCTGCATATCTTACATAAACAAGTCTTTTGAAGTTTTCATCAAAGGGGTCTGAATAAGGAATACTTATTTTTATTTTTTCCAATTCGGCTATCTGCTTAGAAATAGAGCGCTTTTCATTTTCATCATTTGACACTTGCATTGCTTTAATCAGTTTTTTCCTCTGTCTTACAACTGCTGTTGATTGAGGGGAAACTTTTCTGTGTTTGCCTTTATCAAATTCTGTTTTTAGTTTTTCAATATATTCGTCCAATTCATTAAGATATATATTTGCAAGAATAGGACTGATGATACCACCCTGCGGTGTACCGCTATAAGTGGTATGGAATTTCCAGTCTTCTAAATATCCCGCTTTAAGGAATTTACGAATAAGTCTTAAAAAGCGTTCGTCCTTAATGCGCCTTGATAGTATTCCTATCATTATATCGTGATTTATATTGTCAAAGAAGCCTTTAATATCTCCCTCAATAAACCACTTTACACCCGTAAAGGTTTTTTGAACCTGTGTGAGCGCAGTATGACAGCTTAAATTCGGTCTGAAACCGTGAGAGTATTCTGAAAAACTATTCTCATATATACTCTCCAGAATAAGCCGTACTACTTCTTGAATGAGTTTATCGTCAAATGACGGAATACCCAATGGACGCATTTTTCCGTTTTTCTTAGGAATATAGGTTCGTTTTGATGGCTGAGGCTTGTAGCTCTCATTTTTAAGGCTTGCAATAAGTCTGTCAATGCGATTTAAACTCATTGCGTCGATGGTTTTGCCATCTGCGCCTTGTGTCATATTTCCTTGAGATGAATATATATTCTGATATGCTAACAGAAATAAATCTCTATTATACAAATTTCTGTATAAACGTTCAAAACCATATGACTTGTCAACGCTGTGTTGCTGTAAACTGTTCAACACTTTGATTGGATTTCTCATAGTGTATCACACACTTTCCTTTCTTTAATGCTGAAATAACAAGCTGTCGCCCTTTGCCGTGTATGCGGCGTTACCGCACTCAGACTACTATGGCGACTCCGTTGCCATACCGAATATTCAGTGTCATCTTTCTTGATAAAATCTTGAAATTTATCACCATCAGGCATTACACATAGCCGATTATTCGGCATTTCGGGTTAGGCAATCCCCGTTTAGCAAAATAATAATTGCATAGATGATTGTCGGATAGTGTTTCCGTCCTTTTCTCCAAACGGAGCTGAGCTGTATATAAACTCTCCTGCATATGCTCGACTACTTCATTGCAGATATACAGTACGGCAATAGCTGTCTTACGCCGTAGTCCCTATATTAACCTCTCGGACTGCACTTCAGGCAGTATGGCTTTTATCCTCATATCATCTGTTTTATCTCCCCATTCAGTCGTGAATTGACAACTATTCAACTTATGGGTTTACCGGTGTGCTATTTTCCCTTACGAGGTTTCCCTCTCAGGTGAGCCGGTTGATAATGGGTTTACTGAGTTTTTACCCACTGATTTGCAAAATCAGAATTATTACATCACCTTTACGGGCGCACAGTCAAAGTAAGCAGTGCCTACCTTTACAAAGAACAGAATTGCGAGTATCATATCGCACACGGGAAAAACCACATTATTAACGACAGTCTGAATCTGACCCTTGGCTGCGTTCCATGTATTCTCAATAGCTCCCGCCACATCGCCCGCCGCAAATACGGTTACCGAAAACACGGACAAAACCGCCGCCGCAAGCAGAACACAGAAAAGGATTTTTGCCGTTTTTTTAATCATATTTTTTACCTCCGATTACTTTCACAATTTCTTCGTCCGCAATATTCCGAACGCGGATATTGAGGTTTTTGCAGAACTGTATTTCATTCTGCATACCGCTTGTAACGGTATCCCCGAATATCCACATTTCATCGCAGAACCATAAAAGCGCAAGCCCTGCCGACATACCCATTTCCCGTTCCGCTGGCTTTGTATCGTCAAGGCACTCCGCGTAAAAATGCGGCACGACCGGAGCCGTACCGCACCTTAAAGCATACTCGGTATACCGCCTTACCATTTTAAGGTTTTCTTCGGTATTTCCGCCGAGTGGAGCGCAGATATACACGCACTTCATCATTCGTCGTCATCCTTTCGGGATTTAATACGGATAATGCCTGCGGATATAACCCCGCCGAGCGCAACGGC
>CAKSGG010000316.1 GCA_934454215.1 uncultured Clostridia bacterium | reverse complement strand
GCCGATGCCCACATCGGCCCGCTAAAGCGCACCCCATGTAAAAAATATGTCATTGCGAGGGCGCACCGCGCCCGTGGGGAGCAAACCGAGCGCTGCCAGTGGCAGAAGAAGCGAGGTGAGCGAGTGGCCGCGGTCAAAATTTCAAGTGTCCGCCGTGAGGCAGCGCAGAAATTTTGGGCACCGCAACAGGGACATCCGCGTCCCCTGTCCCCCTCCCTTTAGGCAAGGGAGGCTAATATTTCCCCGTGTGCAAGCGCCCCCGGGCGCTCACAAATATAACAAACACATGAAAGGAAAAAGAGATGAAAAAACGAATCTTATCTCTGCTGCTGGCGCTGGTGCTGGCCCTGTCACTGCTGCCTGTGAGCGCGGTAGCGGAGACGGATGTGGGCCTGGACCTGTCCAAGTTCACATTCACCCTCAGCAACAACAAAGTGACGAATGCGGATTTCCAGTATAACAATGTCGCTGTCCAAAAGAAAGCAGATGGGTCTTACAGTTTGATCGCCCCGACTTATGCGGTTGCACCGGCTTATGTAAACGACAGTACCTCTATGACGATCAAGGCGCCGGATGGCTTCGACAAGTCGTTCTCTGTTACCTACTCCATGTGGGAAGAAATGGGTGCAAAAAAAACCGAAAAAACTGTGACTTCCGTGAACGGTTCTGTCACGGTAGACAGGTACTATAACCTCAATCCGGGTCTGCTGACCGATGATCTCTACGGTCCTCGCAAGCTGGAATATTCTGACTTTGTTTTCAAGGCGGAGGGAAGCGAGGAAAGCAGCACCGCTTCCTTTGAACTCTTCAGTGATTTGAGGAATATCCAGGTGTACTGCAAAACGGATACGACCATGGTGGTGCCCTCCGTTGTAAAAAGCGGAGAAAACGCCTATTCCGTAACATTACAGAGAGGGAACACATACTCTTTCGGCGTTAGCGGCGGCTTGGATTCCAACAAGTATACACGCAGCAGATACTATATAAATGATGGAAGCGGAGAAAAGCTGTACACCGAATTTACCTATACACCCGGTGCGGAGACCAGCAAGGATCTGACCATACGCATTTCCAATACGCAGGAAGAATACCATATTGCGGATAAGACCTATAACCTGCATATCACCGTGCAGGATGTTGCGGTAAAACCCGAATTTGATAAGTATGTGGTCACGGTAAACGGCAAGGAAACTGCATTAAAGAAAGTCGGAACTGCTTATGCGATTCCCTCCCTGACACAATTTGATACGCTGGAGATTGAGGCCATTGTAAAAAATACAGACGAGACAGCTGTATTTGAGTGGACAAGAGGTGCGGGTTTGGCTAAGAAGCAAATCGAGGGGACAACGGCGAAAGTGACCGTTGATACCTCCAGCACTGCGATGGCCCAGTATATGATCAACGCAACTGTAACATGCGGCGGCGTATCCGTAAAGCTGCCTACGATTCGGGTACAGAAAATCAATGCCCTGAAGGTGGCCGCACCGAAAATTTTGCAGCAACCTGTTGGCGCGGAATATACCGTAGGCCAAACGGCGGAGCCGCTGACGGTTGTGGCAGAGAATCCGAGGCTGGATGGGACGCTTACATTTAACTGGTATAGATGTGATGATGAGAGCAAAGCAAATCCGACCCTGGTGTATAAAGAGTCCAAGTACCTTGTTGCCTCGGGCGGCGGCCGAATGACCCAATTCACACCGCCTGTGCAGGAAGCGGGTACGAATTGGTATTACTGTGAGCTTTATAATAGCGTGAAAACGCTGGATAGCGATAAGATCACTTCGGACTGCGTGAAAGTGGAGGTCAAGGCAGCGGATATGCCACTGAAGGGCGATGGCACGGAAGATTCGCCCTGGCTGCTGACCAGTGAAGCAGACCTGAATGTGGTTCGGGATAAAGTCGCAGAAGGCAGCTCTTTGGCAGGCAAATACTTTGCCTTTGCTAATGATATTGACCTTTCTGCAGACTGGACCCCTATTGGCGCAACCAAGGATGGCAAGACCGACACCAAAAAGGGAACAAATATTTTGCCGTTTTCGGGTGTGCTGGATGGACGCAATTTTACCGTTAAAATTGCCGAGGGCGGTAAGCCCCTGTTCAATATCGTCCGGGAGGCTACCATTAAGAATCTGAAGATTTACGGCACGAAGATCGACGGCTTCGGCCTCATTGACCGCTACGATGTGGACTACGGCGACGACGGCAACTATAACACCGGCTGCCCTGCCACCGTGGACATTGACAACTGCCACATCCTCACCGGCTCCAATATCAGAAACTCCGGTTTCATCGGCGGCTATGCCTCCGGCGTGAACTTTGTGAACATCAGCAACTGCACCGTGGCCAGCGGTGTGACCATCGGCTACGGCATGGATAAGGAATACCCCAGCGGCTTCAACATGACCACAGGTTCCTTTGCGGGTGACTTTAACGGCACCATGACCAACTGCACCAGCGCCGCTACGGTAATGGGTAGAAGAAGTGTAGGCGGTCTGGTGGGCAGAAAGGGCCAGTCCATGGGCCCCTGCGTCATTAAAAACTGCACCTTCACCGGCACGGTGGTGTCCGAAGGCAATGCGGGCGGCATTCTTGGCTCCGGCTATAATGACAGCACCGCGCCTAACTCCCCCTGCGTGACCATTGAGGACTGCAAGTGCTCCGGCGACATCACCGGCAAGGATTGGGTCGGCGGCATCCTGGGCCGCGAGGGCGACATCAACCAGTGCTGGGACAACGGCATTGGCGGCATTCGGAACAACACCTTCACCGGCAAGGTCCACGGCCCCCAGGGCAAGACCGGCGGTATTATTGGCTATATGAGTTCTCTGAACAAGTACAATCTCATTTCCAATAACTACTACGCCTCCGGCTGCGGCGCGGAGAAGGGCATTGCCTCCGTGAAGTATGTGGACACAAGCTGTGCCACCCACGAGACCGCCAGCGGTGCTGCATACTTTGATACATCCAAGGCTCTGCCCAAAATCAAGGGCGTGGAGTTCAAAAACCACAACCGCACCGACGACCCCCTGGGCGCGGACGCGGAGAAGCTCTGCTACACCGATAAGCCCGGCAACGGCACCAATAACGGTAGCACCCCCGCCACCGGGGATAACGGCGTGATGACCTGGGTCATCGCCCTGCCCGTGACGATTCTCGCCGCAGCCCTCGTCCTGAAGCGTAAGGAGCGGGAGGCGTAAGCCAAAAAGAAAAAACCTAAGCGGCAAAATAAAACAGCACCCCCG
>CAKSGG010000315.1 GCA_934454215.1 uncultured Clostridia bacterium | reverse complement strand
GTTGCAGCAGCAGAAAAAGGAATATCAAGTGCAAATAAATTCTTATTTGACCCATTAGTGCAACGCTCAGGCGTAAAAAAGCAGTATGGGATCTCACTAATTGCCTCACGGATTTTTTTATTCTCACCATAATACTCTTTAACTTGACAAGAAAAGTCTTCAGCTTCATTTTTAGAATTTAAATTTTCTTTTTCCTGTTGAAAAGTTTGTCCTGACTCATTTTTATCTATTGACAAATTTAAAATGAATGGTGTATATGACCGTTTATTAAACAATGACTTGCATATTGAAAATAGTGAAAAAGAAAACATTAAAACATTATAATCCGAAGAATTGATTGTTTGCAGTGTTTTTCTACTATTATACAAATCAAATTTTAAAGCTGTCCTATCAAACAATCGTGCTTTTCTGGGCGGTATATATTTTTTTATTCCAAATATATTGTTCCATCCTGTTTTGAAACTCAATAAATATAAATCCTTTTGAAAACATTCATCCAAAGTGTTACTTAAAACCATTAATCTATTTTCAGCGCACAGCGTTAAATGTGTAATACTCATTATTATCAGTTCTATTTGATCGCAAGTACCGTTGTTTTTTTGCCACTCAACCTTTTCAACATAATACGGTAATATTTCCTCATATTTTTTTGACACTTTCGCTTTAAAATAGCTATGGTCTATTTCTCCATTTATTGAAATACAAATATTTTTTGTCACATCATATTTGATATTTATATCTGCAAATAGGTAATCACTTTGATATTTGTTAAAATTCTTGTCTCCCAACATCTCTTCAAAACAAACTGCATAATTTTCGGAACAATTTGTATGTGTAGGATTAATAAAAAAGTTGGTTGACTTCGCATAAATTGTATTCTTACTTTTTAAAACAAGGCAAAATGATCGATTAGATGGGGTATTTTCATCTCTAAATTTTGCTAATCTATTCCAAAGATGATTGGCACAGATATTAAAAATTTTACTGGTAATAAACGGCTTATCGGTTTCTTCAGCTTTTTCAATCTCCCTTGGATACAATGGAATCAAATTAAAATCGAACATACCTTTCCCCCAAAAAAACAATTAATAGCAAATCCAAATAAACTGTTTATTGTACTACTATTATTGTACACCAGATTAATGTGGCTGTCAATAGTATAACAAAAGTGTCATTTTGTCATTTTTTAAAATGACTTTGTTGTTTTTGGCGAATTAAAAACAGGGCCGACGCGTTTGCATTATACGGTCAATTGTCTCATATTTTATCACAAAATAATTATTTTATTCGCAAGCAAAATCGCCCTGTTTATTATTTTACCACAGCCTCAACACCCCTATAGCAGTAAATACTGCCGTATATCCACAAGCCATAAATATATATTCTACCTGTGAGCAGAGAATATTTCCAAATGGCTCAGCATTATATTTGTTAAGGAGGAAAACTCTATGGAGAAAATGAGGCTGAACATAAGATTTCATAACCCTAATTCCGAAGCAGCCACACGAAAGGCTGTCTCAGAGCTCATGAGTGATGTGTGCATAAAAAAGATACAAAAGAAAATTTGTAGTTCACCGTCATCAGAAAGTCAACAAACTAAGGAACAGGTACATACCGTATCACTACCCGCATAAAAGAATGCAGCACTGTTTGGAAATACCATTCAGTGCTGCATATTTTTTTATAAGCTGATAAACAAAAATCATTTAATATATTATGTCAGTAAACCTATGTGTATTCTCCTGTGTCTAAAAGAATTGTAGAAGATAAAATAACTGATAAGGTAATATGTAATAAATAAGAGATTATTTAATAGATAATTTGACTGATAAAACATTATGACTATTATAGGATATTGTAAGTATAACAATGGGATATATATTATATTATCTATACTGTGTTGTTCTTCCGAATTATATAATATATTTTTACTCAGCCATATAACATTTTTATAAATTTAGTCGAAAGGACCATTATTATGGAGTCAATATTTGAATTATCCGAGCAAGGCTTCGGAGTACATACATTTGAGATAAAATTTAACCATATGACACAAGAAGAATACCATACCATAAAAGACAGGATCATCAGGATATCCGAAAAAGATAAGGAAGACAAATGCCTTATCGTTAAAACGCACTCAAAATCCGGAATAAGGATCAAACTTTATAAAAACAACCCCTTTCCGCCTTACCTAACTGTAATCGTAAATCCAAGTACGATGCTTGGATTCGATGATCCCCACAGTATTCTAAAATCATTCAATAAGTGCCGACTTAAAGAAGCTCTTGATGAAGAACTTAAAAGCTATCTTGGCTACAAGTGTGGAATTGAAAGATTTCAGCTCACTCGCATAGACTGTACTGTTGATTTTATAATGTCATCACCTGAGTTATCATCCTATTATATAAAACTCGTGAGCAAGTCCATACGCTTAAACACCTCGTCTGATACCTTTGGTTTTTACGAGGACAATGCAGCTCCTTACAATGATAATATCAGTGAAAGGGACAAACATTGTTTCAGAGTAACGCAGAATGGCTATTATTCCCTAACTGTTTATGACAAGCTTTATGATCTTATCAATAAAGGATATCTTGATAACAGAACTGTCAAATATGGCTTACTTCGTTTTGAAATTGCTTTGATGTACCGAAAAATTAATGAAGTCAAAGCTTCTCTCAATACCAAAGACATTATTGAATTAGTGTCATATTTTACAAAGAATGCTGAAAACATTCTGAAAATGCATCTAAAAAACAAAGTTGTTTCCAGTAATTACTATAAAATATCAAATATATATGATTTGCTTCAAGAACCTGCACACAAAAGTGCTGCTGCCCAGCGGCTTGCGACGCTTTATTCACTGAATGATAAATTCTGCACATATAATGACTTGAAAGAAGATGCTCTGGACAGATTTGGAAAATACAAACTGAGAGATATTGAGGATCTGAGAAAACAACTGAACACCAGTCCTGCTGTTTTGCCTGATTATTGCTCATATGATGTTCTGCCGGGAATTTATGATATGTTTGATATTGACAGAAACGACAAATAGGGCAATGTTAGAAAAGTACAAGGATTTACTTCCAATTACAAAGATTGAGATATGCCTATGGATAAAATGGCAACGCTCCTGTGTAATAAAAAAATCTCAAAATACAGCCGAGGTCGGTTCTGAAAATCAAACCGTGTAAACGCAATAATCACCAAAATTCTGACCATACTAAAGATGCAGTCCAAACAGGGC
>CAKSGG010000314.1 GCA_934454215.1 uncultured Clostridia bacterium | reverse complement strand
GAATAGAAACCATGCCGGTTTTTTTTGTGTATTTTATAACCTCTGAATCAGTGTTCGGGGAAATGATAAATTGTCCTCCGTCATTAAAAGTCTTTTTAACTTGATCTTCGGTGAGAACCGTGCCTGCACCGATATACATTTTCCCTTTGAAATGCTTTGTAAGGCTGCCGATGTTATCGGCGGTTTCACTATCAGAAACGCTGCCGTCTGCACTGTAGGTTATTTCCATAAGCCGTATACCGCCGTCATAAAGTGCCTCGGCAAGCGGAATGAGCCTGCTGCTTTCCACGCCGCGCACGATAGCGATTATTTTACTTGTTTTTATTGCCTGTATTATTTCTTGCATATGATATAGCTCCTTTTGATTAGGTAATAGCTTAATTTCACCGAATCCGTTTAAACTGCCCGGTAAAAATATATTTTAGCTTTGCGCTTTTCCGAGATGCTGATTTTTAAGCCTTCTCTTGCAAGAGATTCACCTTCAAGCTCAAACTCGCCGCCGTCTGCATCGGAAAAAACATATTTTTTGTCATTTTGTATACCGCCGAGCATAAATCTGGCTGTTTCATAAGGAGAATCTTCACGGCGAAACACTTCGACAATTCCGTCATTTTTCGACGGTCTGTCAAACTGTGCCGCGCACCATGTATCTCGTGTGTCGCCGGCTGAGGTCAGCGGATAAAAGTCCTCCGAAAAATACGGGCGAACTTTTAGATATTCCTTTGTATATTTCTTCACAAATTTTGTTTTCTCGTCTGTGTCGCAAAAGTTCTCACATCCAAGCTGAGACCAGTTTGTGCATAAAGCTGCGGAATAAGCGCTTCTCAACCGATATTCGTCATACAGACTTCCGCTCGCTGTTCCTGAATACGGCATCCAAAAATTAAAGCACAAATTGTGGCATTGAGCTGCTTCGGAATCATAGTTTTTGGTGCATTGAAAGTCGCTGCGCCACAAAGGAACGCTTCGCCGCATAGTTTCAATATCAATTCTTCTGCCGCCTGACGCACAGTTATCAATAAGCAATTCGGGAAATCTTTCAAGCAATTTATCCCACAATTTATATAATCCGTTTATGTATTTAATTTCGCAAATTCCGCATCTGTCCGAATCGTCATTATATCGCCAAAATTCAAGCGGTGAATAATTGAAATCAATTCTGAGACAGTCAATTCTGAGCTTTTCTATCAAAGATGAAAGAGTTTCAAAACAATGTTTCCATGCGTTTGAGTTTCCGAGGTTGAGCATTCGGTTGCCGCCCTCCGGATTATCATTTGAAAAGAAATAGCCGGGATAATTAACCACATCGGGCACCGTGCGTACAACACGTTCGGGTTCAAACCACAGCAGAAATTTCATACCTGCATCGTGAATTGCCTTTGACACATCTAAAAGTCCCTGCGGATGTATTTTTTTGCTTACGCGCCAATCGCCTGTATGCCATGACCAATCTCCGTCAAAAGCAGTTGATGACGGTTCGGTATCAATCCCATACCAACCTGCATCCATCCAAATATACTCAAACGGGAAATTGTTTTTTTGTATTATATCAATTCTTTCCATAACGGATTTTGTTGTCATTCCTCCCCAAATGCAAGCGGAAAGCGGACTGTGCATGGGGCGTATGCCTGTACCGATAGGTGAAAAATGCTCTTTTATCAGTCTGCGCCATACATTATGTGCAGAAACGACATTTCCGCTGTATGGCATAACAACAACGGAGGAGGTTCTGATTTTTTCGCCCGGCATAAGCCTGAATGCTGTATCTTCTATTTTTGATTTGAAAACAATATCATCAAAATCTCGGCTGATTTCAGCATTCCATTGTCCCGACCAGCCTACTGCAAATATGTATCCGTTTCCGTTTTTATGAATGTCAAAAAAAGGCGCCTTGGCCTCACTTGATCTTCCGCCGGAAGCAGAATATTTTTTTGTTTCCCCGGGATAAATATGGTTTATCCGCCGACTGCTGCGCAGTTCGTCAACATCACAGTAAAATTCTTTTGTGCTCCAATCCGAACCTGTCGGCGCATATATCTTTGTTGCTTCAGCTCTATCGGGGCAATACGAAGAACCGTTATTACGTTCATCCTCATGCTCAATAGGAAAAGCGCAGTCGCAGTCCCACAGCTCGTTGATAATTTCAGAAGGCATTTCTCCGATATTTTCAAAGTAGTTTACCCACTCATATGCACCGAAATCGTCAAACTTTTTAGAAACGTTTGTTACTTTTAATCCGCCCTGAAAGTAATATGAGGAAATGTATTCATTGCCGCGTTGTTCGTCCTCTTTTTTGAGCAGAAAATCCCATGCTGATTTTTTGCCTATTTTAAACGAAAAACGCTTGTTGTTTTTCAAAAAATTCATAATTTATCCCTCCGTTTTATATAAAGAATATTGTGCCGATGAAGCATAGCGCAACGCTTAATGCCAGCCTGAATGAAAAATTTTCTTTAAAAACAATTCCTCCGATAGCTGAGGAGGACACTATAGTCCCGCCCGTCACAAAAGGATAAAGTACTGTTGCGGGAAGCTCGCTTGCCCCTTTAAGCTGCAGCATAAATGAAAGACCGCTTGCAAGAGCCGCCGCCGCGATTATTGAAATTGCTTTTGGCTTATTATTTATGCGGGTGTTTTGTTCTGCATTTCTGTTTTTTATAATCAGGAAAACAGTTCCGGCAATCAGGAACTTGAACATGCCGCTGAGAGCGACAAAACCCGATGAGTCCGCAGTTTTGTAAATTGTTTGTATCTGATGCATTTTGGAGACAATACTCACACATCCGTTAAGCAAAAAGACCGCCCCGCACATAAGAGCTTGGTTCCACTTGGTTTTGCTCCCTTTCAAATTGGATAAAACCACGCCGGCTATAATCAGAATAAGGCCAATGGTTCTCATATATGTAAACGGTTCGTTTAAAAAAACAATTCCCCAAATATATGGCAAAACCATACCGCCTGCCATCAAAGACAGCGTATACATCGACATTGACCCCGATGATTTCAGTATTTTAAACCCAAATATGTTGTAACATATCACAAGTATCCCCTCAATTCCCGCCATAATGCAGGAATATGGATAAAGCTCAAGCTTAAATCCTTTAATTGCCCAAAAAGCTGCTAACGTTGTCAGTCCCAGCAGCGTGTTAAAGAAAAATGCGGCATACGGCGATGCGCCATATGCTATTTGATATAACTTGTTGAATGCAAAAGTGATTCCAAGCAGCAGGGCTGAAAAAATCAGTATTAAATAATACATTAG
>CAKSGG010000313.1 GCA_934454215.1 uncultured Clostridia bacterium | reverse complement strand
TCAAACAAAAGATCATAACCCTTCAGCTTATAAATCGCCTCGGTAAAATAGTAGTCTTCGTAAATAATAGGAATATGTACACCCTTCTCCTTATCAGCCTCCGCCAACCAGCATTCCGTACCCATTTGCACCACAGAATCCTCGTCTAGGCTATAATTGCAACAATTCTTATCCAACACCTTTAATGAATATTGTACAACTTCATCAGCCTGTGAATGGTGTTTCGGGAGCAGGGACACTCTTTCTGAATCATATGATAAAGAACGTCAAGCCCTGCCGCCGGATACATTGCATGATATGAAACAAGTAAGCGCAAAAGCCTTTGTTCCTTTTGTTTTTGTAATGAAACACCACGGTTTTTCCAAGCATAATATCCGCTCCGAGAAATTTCAAGCAGACGGCATAAATTATCTATAGAAGTCTCAGAGCAGTGAGCATCTGCAAAGTGATACTTAT
This sequence comes from uncultured Clostridia bacterium, assembly GCA_934454215.1. Taxonomy (GTDB): domain Bacteria; phylum Bacillota; class Clostridia; order UBA1381; family UBA1381; genus Ornithomonoglobus_A. The sequence continues at coordinate 2,823 of CAKSGG010000313.1, read as the reverse complement.
CCTCTATAGTTTTGAAAATATGCCGACGGATTTTTTTAATACATCGATGACCTCGTCTTTCTCGGTCAGCTGCTTGCGCAGGGAGCGTATTTCAGCTTCAAGCTCACGCTGACGCTTGTCGCTGCGGTTTTGCCTGTCGGTTGCACCGGGCTGAAAGCCGGCACGCTTGAGCCATGATTTGAGGGTATCAATACAGATACCGAGTTCTGCCGCAGCCTCTTTAGATGAACGGCCTTGTTCGGTGACCATTTTTATGGCTCCGGCTTTAAACGCTTCATCATAACGCGGCGGCATTGTTCCTTTTTTAATTGACATAAAAATTCCTCCTGTGATTGGATTTTATTTTGTCCATTCCATTATATCACACTTTTTTATGTCCATCAATTCTGGGAGGGTGGCAAACATCAAGCACAATTAAAGGATTTGAGAGCATATATAGCCAAAAAACAAAATTTCTTAAACAGCTTGTATGAAAACCTTGTGAACGGCGTTATATCACAAGAGGAATATCACGCTATGAGGATTGATTACGGTGATAAAATTTCCGATACCGTAAAACGCATAAAAGAGGTTGAAACAAAACAAACGGAGCTTGAAAAACAGTATAATCAATACTGCGACCTATCCGATGCTGTTTCCTCAATCATTGACATTTACAAAGGCAAAAGAGTAGAGATAACCTATAGTTTTAACAATGAATATGAAAGCGAGGTGTCGGCAGATGAAATACATCATAGCCATTTATCTGAGGTTATCGGTTGACGATAAGCGTATTGAGAGTATGAGTATAGAATCTCAAAGGCTGCTGCTTCGCAAATATGCGGAAAAACTTGCTGATGATGTTGAAATTATCGAGTATGTTGATAACGGATACACAGGAACTAATTTTGAGCGTCCCGGCGTACAACAGCTTTTATGTGATATTAAAACATATAAAATAAACTGCGTTTTGGTAAAGGATTTTTCTCGTTTCGGCAGAAACAGTATCGAAGTCGGATATTTTACACAACAGATATTCCCTTTATTTGGAGTGCGTTTTATATCCGTCAGCGATAACTATGACAGCGACGAACACAAGGGCGATACAGGCGGTATTTCCGTAGCCGTAAAATATCTTGTAAATGAGTATTACAGCCGAGATTTATCAGTAAAAACAAAAAGCGCCAAATACACAAAAATGCGGCGTGGAGAATATAAATCAGGCAATTATGCCTACGGCTATAAATCCGGAGTAGACAGAGAACAAGTTGTAGACGAAAAGGCTGCTGAGGTTGTTAAAATGATATTTGAGCTTGCGGCAGAAGGAAAATCAACCGCATATATATCAAAGGTGTTATTTGATAAAAATATACCTACCCCGGCACAACATAAGGGCATTAAAGGAAATTACGGCTTCCGCTTTCCAAACTGCAAATATTGGAGCATTTCTACCATAAACCGGCTTCTTGAAAATGAGCAGTATATAGGTATGTTTGTAATGTGCAAACAAAGAGTACAAGATGTAGGCAGCACAAAGATGGTAAAGCGTGACGAAAGCGAGTGGATAAAAATCCCCAATCATCATCAGGCTATTGTTTCGGAGGAACTGTTTAAAAAGGCAAATCAAATGCGCCGTACCTTTAAACAGCCAAATAAACAACAGCGTAGCTATCCGCTTCGCTCTAAGGTTATGTGCGGATGCTGTAAACACGCAATGGATTATGCACCAAAGAAATCGCCTGTGTACCGATGCGGCTATACAAGAAATGACGAAAAGGAGTTTTATTATAAGCAGGAAATATCGGAAAGTCTATTAAACAAAGCGGTATTTGATATAATTTCAAAGCAGGCTGAAATCATTTTGAATATTGATAATGCTTCAAATATTGATAATGCACAGATTAAAACCGAACAGCTTGCAGATATGAAAAAGCAGATAACGGCTTACCAAAAGGAAAAGCAGATTTTGTATGAGCAGTTATTAACAGGAAAAATTACTCTTGAAGAATACAAAAAGCTAAAACAGGAAACTGATACAAAGGTAGAAAATTATCGTGTTCAATACAATAAATACCGGCAGTCGGCTGAACAAACACGGCTTGAAAATGACGAGAAATTAAAAACTCTGCAAACAGCAAAAACAGTGAAAAAGGAAAACACCTTGACACAAGAACTCGCAGATATGCTTATAGACAAGGTGTATGTTTACCCCGACAACAAGCTTGAAATTGAGTGGAAAATCAAGGACTTTTGCACCGATACAACGGTAATGTTGAGTTAATAAAAATTTTAGTTTTAGCTTGACATACGGGTGTCTAAGTGCATGAAAATCAAATCCTATTATGTGACACTCCTTAAGATACCTTTTATACCGTCATAAGAGAGTGTGAAAAAAAGTCTGTAAATTTGATTCCTTCTATGGTAGAATATAAATAATATCATAGGAGGAATTTTTATGGCAAGACGCAGACGAGAAAGAATGAGCGAAGGTAAAAAGAATATCATAGCCGGACTGATCCAGGAGTATGACATCAAGAGCGCAGAGGACATTCAGGAGGCATTAAAAGACCTGTTAGGCGGAACGATTCAAGAGATGATGGAAGCTGAGCTTGACGAACATTTGGGATATGATGAATATGAGCGCAGCGACAATCCCGATTACCGAAACGGCGTAAAACACAAGAAATTACGCAGTTCATACGGCGAAATACCGATTGATGTTCCGCAAGACCGCGACGGAGATTTTGAACCGCAGATAGTGCAAAAACGCAAAAAAGACATATCTGCAATAGAGCAAAAAATCATTGCAATGTCGGCTAAAGGCATGACTACAAGGCAAATATC
>CAKSGG010000312.1 GCA_934454215.1 uncultured Clostridia bacterium | reverse complement strand
GCTTTATATTCTGCGATTTTGAACTTGATGACAACATTGTCAGAGAAAGCAAAAAATACACACCGCAGGACAGCTCCTATGCAGAAAATCGTTTTATAAAGCTTGTAAATTCCTACAATATGTTTTCAAAAACATCTTTTTCAAAATGTATGTCTTTAATATATGATATTTACAGATTGATTTTGTCAACTGCCGAAAAAAGTTGTCTGAATCATTCGGCAGAAAGCAGAATCATCAAAGCAAAGGAGTATATTGATACAAATTTTTCAGATAAAACGCTCAGTATCTCGGCGCTTGCAAAGCAGTCCGGAATGAGTGAGGTTTATTTTCGAAAGCTTTTCGGGCAAAAATATAATTTATCGCCTGTTCAATACCTCATCTCAGTACGGATAAAAAATGCAAAACAGCTTCTCAACTATGATTTTTTAAATCTGGAGGAATGTGCGTCGCAATGCGGATTTTTAACCGTTCAGTATTTTTGCCGCGTATTCAAAAAAGCAACCGATATGACCCCCTCTGAATACAGGAAACAAATACTAAAAAAATAATGTTTTTTAAGCTACTTATGAAATAAAATATGCTTTTTCATATTGCGAATTAAAATTTCATACAGGTTATGATTTTATCGCGTATCTATTTTACACGCCTTACGGTGTATTTCGTTAAAAAAATCCTTTGCGATTGATGTGTCCCCAAATATATGTGCCAAAGGCACACTCGTAAAAGGTTGTCAGTGGACCAAAAGCGTTATAAGTGCGCTTGCAAACGAACAGCCGGCGTGAACGCGACCTTTTGCAAAAAAAGAGGAACAAGCATAACTTGTTCCGACGTGAAAGTGCCGAACGGTTTAGATGCTCTTGCGCCGCAGGCGCAGTCCTCGCAAAAAGGCGGTAGCGATGTGAGCCGCCGTAAGCGCGTTTACAACCGAACAGGCAAGCCGAGCATGCCTTTTTGCGAAAGATAAAGAGCAAGGAGGCAGACAAATATTTTTCTGCATAGAAAAAAGCAAAACAGAATTTTATAATTTTATACAGTTTTGCCTGATTTAAAATGATCCGAATAAATCATCATAAATTGCATTATGTATATCTTCGCGCATCTTACAAATGATGTTGTAATCATATCCCCGAAATCCACTCTTCATATTCAAAAATCTCGTGGCATTCGTCAAAATAATCACATACATATCATCTTCCCTATTAATAAAAAAACTTTGTCCGCTATGTCCGCAATGCCCAAAGCTTCCGGGAGAAAATAATTTTCCTGTCTGCTTATAGTTTTCATCAACAACAAGATATCCCAGACCTCTTCCTTCAGAAAATGCAGGCGTCAAATTTTGTTCTGCCAACTCAAATAATTCTTTTGAATACAATATGCTGTCTTTTTTCATCACTATATCAATAAATTTACTAATATCCCCAACACTTGATTGAGATGCACCGTTTCCGGCTACACCTTTAAGCGTATAAACATTTTCATCATCTACACGGTATTTCCCCATATACTTCCAACGATAACATATTGCCGCATTTGCTTCATCTTTACTTATATTAAATCGGCTTCTTTTGAGCATAAGCGGTTTTGTTAAATATTTTTCATATATCTTATCAAGGGAACAATCAAAAATTTTTTCCAAAATAAACCCAAGCAAGATATAGGCATTGCAGGAATATATATATGACGTTCCCGGTTTAAATGCCAATTCCGGTTGCAATACATGCCAAACTACAGCATCTCTTCCGCTGTCTGCAATTCTGTCGGGAATAGGCACTCTTATAATTCCTGAAGTATGAGTAAGCATTTGCTTTATTGTTATATTACTCTTATCCCAAGGAACATCTTCAAAAAAATCCGAAAGAGTGTCTTCAAGAGACAACAATCCCATATCTATTGCTTTCAGAATCAATGTTGATGTAACAAGGACCTTTCCCATGCTTGCTAGATCAAAATATGTTTCCTCATTTACATTTTCTGATGAAATCAATTGCTTTTCTCCATTCTTATAAACCATTACTGCATATGAGTCCAGCTTATTATCTTCCTTCAGATTTTCCATAAATATCTTTGTGTTTCTTAATTGCATATCATCACCTCTTACAATAATATTATAACATTTTATGCATATAATCAACCGTATTTTTCCGATAAATAGCACAAAACGGTTGAATAAAGGTGAAATTTATGCTATAGTGTAAGTGAGGTGAAAACCATGTTTAAATTGCATAATACAGACTCAATACACATTAAAAATATTTTCTCAGTAAGCGTAAATGAAAATGAAGTCGGTCGCAGACATTATAATTTCGGTGAAACAGAATTTTATCAGCTCGGAATTAAATTAAAAGGGAAAACCAAAATTTCATATAACAAAGAATATTTGGATTATTCAGATGAAACTGTTCTTTTTCTTCCTTGTGAAAAGCTTAAAAATATACCCTACAACAAGATATACTTAAAACCCGGTTACGGAATATGTATTTTTTTTACATCAGATAATCCACTACCTGACAAGCCGAAAATCTATGTTGCCGACCATAAGGAGATTAAGCAATCATTTCATAATATTTTAACTGCTTTTAAAAACGGTAAAATGCTAGAGGTAAAATCCATATTTTATCAAATATTATCGATACTTGATGAAACCGAAGAAAACAAAGAGAGCCCTTCGTTACTTACGCCTGCGTTAAACTACATGAACAATCATATAAATAATCCATATATTGAAATCAATCATTTAGCAGACCTATGTGGAGTCTCAGTTGATTATTTTCGCCACAATTTTCATAAACATTTCGGAATATCTCCTAAGAAATACATTTCGGCATTAAAGATAAACTTAATTAAGGAACTGTTGTTAAACAGCAGCGAAACGATATGCGCGATAGCAAATAAATCCGGATATTATGATACTAATTATTTTACAAGATTTTTTAAAAAAGAAACAGGCTACACACCGTCACAATACAGAAGAAAATATAAAAAATTTTTATAACAACTTTATGGTTATTTATAAACTTTGCTATGGTTCAAAGCCATTACGAATCACCAATGTTTTTTATCCTCAAACGACTGATTGTTCATGTCTGTTTTTGGGTGTCCTAAGTTCAAGTCTGGACAAAAACTCTTTGGCATCTATCTTTTTGTTCTGAAATAAATTTTTGAAAAAAGCCCACAAATCATTAAAAAAAGCGAACAATTTAGATAACATCTAAATTGTTCGCTTTTTTTGGCTCCCCCTGTTGGACTTGAACCAACGACAACGCGGTTAACAGCCGCGTGCTCTACCGACTGAGCTAAGGAG
>CAKSGG010000311.1 GCA_934454215.1 uncultured Clostridia bacterium | reverse complement strand
CTCTGTAACGCTGATGATACTTGGCTGGTGACGGCCCGGGAAAGTAAGTAGCTGCCGGATCGGTTCCTTTTTTTATGTCGATGCGCACTTTGGAAGTTTTTGGTTTCGTTGGTTGTTTGGGTTTATTCTTATATAGGCTGAGCATTCGATTCTTTTTAATTGAATTACAGTTTGCGGCCGATTATTGTGGTCGGCATATAGGACCTTAACTTGTAAGTGTTTCGACATCTATGTTTGTTTGCTGATATATTAATTAGGCAGTCGTTTGGATTTGCTTAATATGCGAACGGATGTTGCTAGTTATTAGGTTGATATATAAGCTTTTGGCTTGCAATTATTTTGCCAACTGTTTGTGTTTGCTGAAATATAATATAGACAATTAGTTGACTTATTGGATACCCAAATCTGCATTGAAATGTCGATTTTTAGGGTAATTTCTTAATCATTATTTTTATTAAGTTAATTTGCAAAAGGTGATAAATCCGGTGTTGATTGTGCAGAGGTCACACCCGTACCCATTCCGAACACGGTAGTTAAGCTTTGTTACGCCGATGATACTTGGGTGGCAACGCCCCGGGAAAATAGGTAATCGCCGGATCTGTCTTAGCCTTTTTGCTTTAAATTAATTAGGACGCTAAGCTTTTTAAGCAAAGCGTCTTAATTTTTTGTTATATTCACAAATTTGGAGGGGCTTTTTCTATTATTTGTCCGTTTTCTGCTATGCTTTTAATTTTTAGTTTTGTGTTTGCCTCATCTATTATCACCATAACACCAAGTTTGTACTTATAATCACTTGCTTGGCATGTCAAATAGCATAGTCGTTCTTCATCAGTGCTTATTCCTGCCTTATTCGATGAAGGCTTTTTCATTTCAATACATATTAAATTGTACTCAGGATTTTTTCCATGTTTATGTACGATTAAATCTACCGTTATCGGACCGGAAGTATCATTTATGCGTTTTATATCTTGACCGTTTCTATTATACTCTACATCTGCAAAATAACCGGAATAGTTAGTATTTGATAATTTGTTTTTTACATGATATGCAAGATGTGAGCAAATAGATCTTTCACTTAAATTGTGCTTGATAAGATGGAGTCCACTTTCATCTTCATTAAATGATTCTATTGCTTTTTCTACAATTTCTAATGGTGTGCACATTATTTTTTCCTCCTCGTAATTATTTTGCCTTAATTATATCACATCTAAAACGCTGTGTAAATACATATATCGCGATAACAAAGAAAACGGATGAAAGGCATTAAGTGTTTAGCTCCCGCATGCCAACTCAATCTTATGCAGCTTTGCACAATCAGAAAAGGCGGATTTGCCGATTTTCTTTATCCTGTTCGGAAGGGTTATATTTTCGAGAGAATCACAGCCATAAAATGCCGAATCGCCTATTTCAATAATATTATTTGAGAGGGTTATACTTTTAAGATTGGAGCAATCGCTAAATGCCGAGCTTCCGATTAACATTACGCTGTTTGGTATGGTAGTATATGTTAACCCGGTGCAAAATTCAAAGGCATTATTGCTTATTCTTATAATTCTGTTCGGCAAAACAACCGATTTCAAACTTCTGCAATGGCGAAATGCGCCCACGCCTTTTTCTTTAATGCCACATGGTACTGCAATCTCAGATGAGGTGCCGTTATATTTTTCTAATATTTCGCCGCTTATTATAAAATCAGCCGAATTTGTCATGATAAAAACCCCCGTACAAACAAAAATACGCCCACCGAAGCAGGCGCATAAAAACGCAAACTCCGATAGTCGCCAAACTAACTTAATAACAACCCTTTCAGAATCGTTACTTTCAGTGGAATTTGCGTTTTTTTACAAACTATAGTCTTTGTGTTAATGCACTTAAATAAAAGGTAAAATAATTCCTGGAAAATTAAAATACCGCCATTTTACATATTAAAATCGTTTCGCATATTCATAATATCATATTATTAAAAATTTTGTAATACCAAAAATATGATTCGTTAAAAAATCAACAGTTTTGTATTGACTTTAGGCCATGAAATTGCTATAATAAGTTTAAAGGTTATTATTAACATTTTTGGGGGGATTATATGATGAAAAGAATTTTTGCGGCAGGTTTAGTGTTATTTACTGTTTTATCGTCATTTGGCGGTGTACATGCCGAAAAGGATTTTTCGATTACGGTTAACGGAGAAGCTATCGATACAGAAAACTGCACAATTGAAAATGATACAATTATGTGCCCCGGGTCATTATTTGGCGGCGGTGATGAGCTTGAACCTATCCGCATGCTTGCGGAAAAAAACGGGTATTCGATATACTGGAATCCCGAAACAAGAACTGCGGCACTCGACAGCAAAAAAGCCGTTAACAAGGAGTTTCTCGGCGGCAGAATTTCAATGTATATTCCGAATGTTGACGGTGCTGACAAATTAAAAAACAAATCAAGAATCGATGATTGTTTGTTGCTGACGGGTGAAGAAAAAGTTTACATACTGGCAGACGAGCTGCTTTGCTGCAGCGTCGGTGATCTCAAAGAAGACGCAAAAAATCTTGGCGTAACCGCGTTTGAAGATGTTCGGACGGTCAACAATATTTCTTTTGTCAGAACCGATTTTTCGGATGCGATGCTTGAAAATCTTAAAAAATGCACAGAGGCAAAGTGCCATTTAAATGCAAAACCTAATATTGAAATAAATAATTTCGACAATTATATAGTAAAGCTTTCGGATAACACTCTTATTTCAGTAAGCTTTGCAGCTGATAGTGAAAAATTTTCTCCGTCGGAAATTGTGTCAACAATTGTTGACAACAACAAGACTCTAAAATCCGAAAACGGCTATATCATAAGCGACGGGCAGCAGATCTGGTATTATGATTATACAATTTGCGAAATTGTTCCCGAAAAGCAGCCTTCGTCCGAATATAAGTACAGACTAAAAATTGAGTTCTCAAATGCCGCTGACAAACCGGACGAAAAGGCAGCGGATTTGAAATGGAATATTAATAAAGAAACAAATTATATGACGAAAAAATACTACAAAAATCCCGATAACCCGTCCTCCGGCAGCGCTATCTGCACAGGATTTTTTAAGAACGATGAGCAATTGAAAGCATTTTCGGACCTTGCTTATGAATACATATTAAATAATACCGATAAGTTTAACAAGTATAATGATAAATGGATTTCCTGATCGGCAATTCGTCAGGAAGGAGCGAAGTGGCAAAAACCTAAAATAGAAAAAACATCCCTACGGTATAATAAAATATCGCAGGGATGTTTTTATGTTCGATTTATCTTGCATTTATAGCTTAATT
>CAKSGG010000310.1 GCA_934454215.1 uncultured Clostridia bacterium | reverse complement strand
TTGAGAAGTTCTTTCGATACTTTTGCTATCTGTATTCCTGATTGGTTCAGAATATCGTAATCCCATTCAAAAAAATTTCCTTGCACTTTCCAGCCATTGTAATCAATATTATATTTCGGCTTTAAAAATGAAAGCTCCTTATATATGCAGCCTATGTATTGACCTTTTAAATACAGTTCAAATTTCGGAAGAAATGTTAATACTCTCTGTTTAACCATTCCAATCTCGTTGCCTGCCGAGTCAAAAATTTTCAGACAATGCCCCCACGACAACTGCCCTTTTACTATATACAGCGTTTTCCCGTTCTCATCATAAATATCATAGCTATCAAACCAGGAAAACAGTCTTTGTTTAAATAGTAGTTTCACTTGTTCACCTTCTATCTATATATTTTAAATAGTCTATACTGTACAACCGTCAAAAAGCACCAAAATCTGTATTGATCTTGTTTTTATATAATCTTTAAATAATATTATACAACTATTTTTGCGTTTTCACAATAGTTTTTCAGTATTGCAAACATTTTTCATCAAAATTTAATACAAATCCTTTTGCCAAAAACAATTGCTTATACAAATTTCTGTATAATACAAAACGTCCGATACCTCATTTGATGCATCGGACGCAAATCATTTGTTTAGATTTTATAATTTAATTTCACAGATTTCATTGGTTTCTCCGGCAAACTCCCTAACGCTAGGGCAGCCGGTGCTATAAAACATAAGGAGTTTATCTTTAAAGCGAAGCTCTATATATTCATCATCATTAATTTGAATGTCACAATATGAGCTGCCCGCCCTTATTTCTTCGAAACCTTTATATGCCTGAGCCGCATATTTTTCCGACGATCTGGATATAATTTCATAAACCTCACGTTCAAGCTTTTTTGCCAAGAATTCTTTATTATCTGAAACATCAAGCACAGCTATATCAATACCATCTGAATATCGCCCTTTTGAGCCACAAACTAAAATATACATTTTATCACCCTCCATTTATGTATACTTATTAAAATAAATATTTATATTATTTCTAATGTTTTTTTCAGCACTACCACCACTGCAACTAATTACTATAAGAATTGCTATGGTGCTATTAATTTTAATCTTTTTCAATTTCCAGCTCCATTTTATCGTCCATATAATATGACGCTTCCATATCGGCAACATTAAGTGCCAAAGCAAGCGGATATTTTTCAAACGCTTTACCGGCATTTTTTCCGCTGCCTTCCTCCGAAAAGCCCATATGAAAACGAATTGCATAGGCTTCTTCATTTGTAAGACGCATAAATTTACTTATGAGAAATACAGACTTTTCACCATGTCCAAAAGGTTCGGGATCCTCAAAATTGAATGCCGTAACTTGCTTCCAAACGCCTTCTTCATTTTTCACATTACGCATATACTTATGATAACAGTTTATCTTACATACGTCATGAAGAAGCGCCGCAATAGCTATTGTTTCATCAGAGTATATCATTCCATACTCATCTGTACAGCGCTTCCGTGCCAGATAATCTTTAAGGCATTTATACACATTTATGCTATGTACCGCAAGCCCGCAATCATAATCCCCATGAAAACGTGTGCTTGCCGGTGCCGTAAAAAAATCACTGTTTTTTGATATGAGATACTCAAGCAGCTTGTCCGCTCCGGCTCTGTGAATATTCTTGCTGTAAATTTCAATAAATTCTTTTTTCGGGTTCATTTGTTAATCCTCCATTTTCAGCTTTTTCTTTATTTTTTCTGCAACAACCAGGTTGACTTTCACTCCCGGCATAATATGTGCATATCGCATTATAAATCTGATCCTGACACTCGTGTTCTTTATCATCAAAAACCTCTTCGCATATGAAGCCTGCCAAGCCCCATATTTGCTCAGAATACAAATCATTTTCCTGCCCACCATAAGAAACACACTTTGCAACACTTTCTTCAGCAAGGTCTCCTAATTTCATCATTTATATTGACTCCTTTCATCATTAAAGTAATTGTCATTCATAGATATTTCACCCACCTTTGTTTCATTTCTTTTGGTATAACTTGCCCCTTATCTCTTGAGCCCGTCCAGTGCGTGCCGCCTGCAATTCCCTCGCAAATAAAATTGCTTGCTTTCAGGGACGCCCCGCTTTCGCTTTCGAGAATATATGTAATTATTTTTTCGTACCCCATATTTTTAGCAATTCTTGCGCACGCTCCGTATAACATACTGCAGGCGTTGTATGTACCGTCAGTACACAAACGATTTATTTCGCATATTTTGCCATTATCGAACCTACGGGACACAGGGCGACCGCATACAGCCACTCCGACCAATTCCCCTACATTTTCACAGGCAACACAAAATTTGCAGCCGACAGTCGGGGCGTGGTGTCGGTGGTGCTGCTTTATAAAATCGCAAGCCGTTTTAAACGTTATCGGGATTATTTTCACTTGTTACACCTCCTTCCAACGTTTTCTCTGCTTCTTTTTTGATTAACTTCATCATTTCTAAATTGATTTCTCCCATTCATCTTCCATATCCTCTTTTAGCCTTTCAATATCGGATTTGTCAAAGCACAGGCTGATCAGCTCATCTTCGGTAACGCCACCATCCATAAGAAAGCCTATTACTTCTCGAACCTTATGCAATTCACACGCATATTCAAGAATATAATCAAGAATTGCAATCACATTATCGTATTTTAAATTTTTATCACAAAATACGATTTCGCCCTCAAGTTCTTGAACCTTTCCGTTTTCAAACACAAATTTTGTTTGTGTTTTTCCTGTTCTCAAAATGATGTAGCTTCCGTTTACCACATACTCTGCTATGGCTGCAAAAAATCCCTCCTGGTCATTCGGCAGAGTTTCTTCTGCCGCCTCAATATCTGTAATATTGCCTTCCTTGCCCATGTGGATATAGTATCCAAATTTCCTGAACACTTCTTCGATTGAATTGATATCCTCATCGTTCGGATATGTCTTTTTGAAAGACATCAGCATATTGTTGATATTTTCCGACTTAATAGAAAATTTTGTTTCTTCAAGTATAATATTCATTAATTTTTCTCCTTTATATATCACACAGATTTTTAATAAACCTTTAAAAATTCATCTGCAAGCGGCATTGTTTTTGCACAAGTATATACCGGATACTCTTCTTCGCCAACAGTGAGTATAATTTCATATGCCGCCCAATATTTTGAAAAGCCATTACTCTTGATTGCATTTTGGGCATCTTCAAAGGTTTCAAATTTGTCAAGATCATATGCGAGTCCCTGTTCTCTGTCATAAATCGTTTCCCAAACCTTTACAAGCCACGGCTTTTCCGACTCACCTACAAGAGACACCGGAG
>CAKSGG010000309.1 GCA_934454215.1 uncultured Clostridia bacterium | reverse complement strand
TGATGACTCTAGGAAAACTGTTACCGCAAGCACAAAAGGTTGAAGCTATTTGGAAGTATAAAGCTAAGAGCTACAGAGTCGACTTCTACGCGACCGTCGACCAAGTTCACAGATTTAATTTTGAACTTGATGAGTATAGAAACCCTCCTTATGAAGGTTGGTTTGAACTTGATGATGAAATGAAACTTAAAAAATGGATGTTATCACACGCCATCGATAGAGCGCATGACAATTTGGGTATGACAATCTTGTATGTAAAAGATGATGTGATAATTCCTGCAAATCAGATTATCTCTGTTTCGGAAATATAAAAACTCACAAAAGGCGTGTAATTATGGGCGAATATATAAAGAAGAAGGACATGGTATTTCAAATCGTTGAATCGTTATTGCAGGTTGTTAATGTTGTAAATGAAGCAACCGCTACTGTAAACGATAAATCCCATACAATTAGGAAAAGCGCAATCCCTGAAGTCCTTGCTAGAGCTTTAGGAGCTGGCATCGGTGGTGTTGGTTACTTTATGGATTGGGTTCTATATCGTTCCATGCGGAAACGATAGTATTGATGTCAAGGAAAGATAAATAACATGTAAAAAGATTGCGAAGCGAGGTATTGTAATGAATTTATTATTAAATGACATTTTAAATCTTACGAAGGAAGAAATTGAAAACTGTAAAATTGAATTTAACATGCACCCCGGCGGTGATAATCAATCGTTTCTCGACAAATGGCTTAAACACAGCGAGTCTGAAAAAATGTCCGGCACTTGTGCGGACTGCTCCTATTGGGGTTGGTATGGAAAACAGCGTAATTTCTATCCCGGACAGTGGGTGTTCAGCTTTGCAAGAATGACTGACGATGAATGGTTGTTGATTTCCGCAGCAGAGATTGTGGATGTTCCTGCTGATAAATGTGCAACAGTAAATGTGCTGGAGAGATTTGTGCCGTTGTTCGGTAGACTGATTATTAAATGCAGAAAAGGTCACACTTTTGCAAGGTATGTATTCAACCTCAATAAGTATCTTGAACAGGCAAGTGTAAAAGAAATATTGTCGTGCCTATACAGTGGCGAAAACTTTGAAGGCTATGATAGGGTACATCTTCCTTATCATCGTTTGGCTGATATTTTCAACGGAAGAATACTGCCTACATATTATGAAGCCTTAAAGAAAATAACGGGGGTTTACTGTCTGACTGACACTCACACCGGAAAACTATATATAGGCTCTGCCACAGGCGAAGAAGGCGTTGCTCAAAGATGGGGTAACTACCTTGATTCAAAACACGGCGGAAACAAGAAATTGATTGCTTTGCATGAACAAAAGGGTTCCGAGTATTTTGAAAAGTATTTTACATATACATTGCTTGAGTATTTTGGTTTATCGTATGATCCTGTAAAAATCATTGAAAGAGAACAATATTGGAAGAAATGCCTTGACACTATAAACAACGGATACAACGACAATTAAGTTCCAAAATATCGAAATTTATTGTAACTTCATCGTCATATGCTGTGTATGCATATCAATAAACTCGGTTTCAAAGATGCAACACAGAACAGGTCATGAATGATTCATATCAAGACACTTTTAAACGGAGGCAAATAAATGACATTTACAACCGAAAGGCTGATACTGCGCCCGTGGGAGGAGGCAGACGCCGAAAGCTTATATGAATACGCAAAAGACCCGTCTGTAGGTCCTATTGCCGGCTGGCCGGTACACGAGAGCGTGAAAAACAGCCTTGAAATTATAAAAAATGTGCTGTCCGCAGACGAAACATACGCCGTTTGCCTTAAATCGGACAACAGAGCCATCGGGAGCGTCGGGCTTATTCCGCCGTCGCTGTCACACACAAAGCCGGCCGAAAGCGAATATGAGGTCGGCTACTGGATAGGCGTTCCGTTTTGGGGAAATGGCTATATTCCGGAGGCCGTGCATGAAATTCAGCGGCACGCATTTGAGGACTTGGGTGCGGCCGCTCTTTGGTGCGGTTATTATGACGGAAACGAAAAATCAAAACGCTGCATGGAAAAATGCGGATTTGCCTATCATCACACCGAAAAAGACCAACCCTGCCCCTTAATGGGCGATGTGCGGACGGTGCACTTTTCATATCTGACAAAAGAACAATGGCAAAAGCGATGAAGTACAGATACACTGCGAACATAATAACGGGTTTCAGAGTATTTCTGAGTTTTTTGCTGCTGTTTTGCCAACCGCTTTCAACGATATTCTATTTTTTGTACTTAATTGCCGGGGTAACCGACATGATTGACGGCCGAGTTGCAAGGAAAACAAACACGGCGTGCAAATTTGGCTCAAAATTTGACTCTGCTGCCGATTTTCTGTTTGTTATTGTGTGTTTTATCAGGCTGCTTCCGATACTTGATATACCGATATGGATTTACATATGGACAGTTCTGATTGCAGCAATTAGAATTATCGATATAATTTTGAAAACCGTCATATATAAAAAGCCGGAGGCGGTTCACACCACAGCCGATAAGTTCTGCGGTTTTATGCTGTTTATTCTTCCATTTACTCTAAAACATGTTGATGCAAAATACAGCGCACCGATTGTATGTGCTTTTGCAATGATTGCATCGTTTTATAATATAAGGCAGCATACCAAAAAAGAAAGGAACGATTAAAATGAGTGAATTACTTGCAAAAATCAAATCAAGAAGAAGCGTAAGAAAGTTTAAGCCGGATGAGATTCCGGAAGAAACGATTGACAAAATCGTTGAAGCCGGGCTTTTTGCCGCAAGCGGAATGGGCACGCAAAACACAATAATAATTAAGGTTACAAATAAAGAAATGCGTGACAAATTATCCGAAATGAACCGTGAAATCGGCGGCTGGGAAAAAGGATTTGACCCGTTTTACGGAGCACCTGCCGTGCTCATAGTTCTCGGGAAAAAGGACTGGCCGACATATATTTATGACGGCAGCCTTGTTATGGGCAATCTTATGCTTGCGGCACACGAGCTGGGATTGGGCAGCTGCTGGATTCACCGTGCAAAAGAAGAATTTGAAAGCGATTGGGGCAAAAATCTTCTGAAATCACTTGGCGTTGAAGGAGAATATGAAGGAATCGGTCACTGTATTTTGGGCTATACGGACGGCGAATACCCCGAAGCCGCAGCAAGGAAAGAAAATCGGGTGTTTGAAATCAAATAATCATATATAAGGCATTAACAGTTCATCTTGCCTATGTTTTTGTGCGCTTATCTTCGGATTGGCGCACTTTTTATTTTTAAATATTATATCACCTATTTACAAATTAAGTTTATTGTGATATAATGGAATAGCCAAACGAAAAATAAATATTATTATAATTATATATTGTTCAAAATATATATGTTTTAGTTATCTGTAAAAAACGCAGATACTCTGTTAAGCATATATG
>CAKSGG010000308.1 GCA_934454215.1 uncultured Clostridia bacterium | reverse complement strand
CCTTAACGGACAGCCTTTTAAAAAAACCGTGGTTCTCAACCCGTCGCCGTCGTGTATTTCCATACGTTTTATGCCCGAAATTAAGCCCTTCATTTTAATCTCCGTTCCGCCGCCCCGCGCCGACACAAATTATAATTAAATTTCTCTTATTTGCAGGGCAATAAATGATAAGAGATTAAAACGCCCATGTGCGTTTCCGAGCGTATGCGGGGAAAATTTCACACGGGCAATCAAACCCGCCGAAGGATTAACATGAAACGAGGTTTCACTTTAATGACCTCGCTATAAATTCGTCTTTTTCCTTTTCGCTCAGTGATGAGAACAAAACATTCCACCCGCAAAGCCTTACCTGTAAATTGGGGTACTTTTCCGGGTTTTTCTTTGCATCCTTTAATATTTCCGTATCAAGAACGTTGTAATGTACCGCAAATCCGCCAAGCTCAAAGTAGGTTTTAAGCGTAGCGACTAAAGCCTTTATTCCGTTTCTTCCTTTTACTGCCGAGGAATGCAGGTCAATATCGACAATCGTTCCATTCGGCGTCTGCGACGCGTCGATTGCGGCAACCGAAAGCATATGCGCCGTTGCGCCGTTTCTGTCCGCCCCAAAGGTTGCGCTTGTGTTTTGCGAAAGCGTTTCCCCGGCAAGCCTGCCGTCCGCGGACGCTCCCGTTTTTGAGCCGAACTCCCACCGCCAGTCGATTGAAAACAGTCCTAATCTGTATACGCCGCCCTTTACATTCGGTTTTCCGCCTATGGCGCGGTACATCACATCGGCAATATCTTTTGCCGTTTCATCCGTATATTTTTCATTCAATCCGAATTTCGGAAATTTGCGTTTTACGGTCAAGCGGAGTGTTTCGCTATCCTTCCAATCGGATTTTAAAATCGCGGTCAGATTTTCAAGCGACATTGTTTTATCCTCGTAAACCAGTTTTTTTATTGCGGCAAGGGAATCCACCGCAGTCGCAAGACCGATTCCGTTTACAGAGGAATCGTTATATTTTGCCGTATAATCGCAGTATAAATCGCCGCCTTTTTCAAGTGCGGAAATATACGCCCCGGACAAAAACGGAGCCGAATGAACCTGTCGGTAATGCTTCTCGCACAAATCGGTCGTTTTCATGGCGCAGCCGCACATATAAACAAGCTGTCTTTTAAACTCCTTATACAATTCGTCAAAGGTTTCAAAGCCTCCGCTGTTTTCAAGACCCGCCGGTTTTTCGCCAAGAAAGGTTTTTCCGTTGTTAAGCGTAAATTCCAGCGCCATAGGTATATTTACTCTTGCATTACAGGATGATGTCAGCTCGCCCTCTCCGCCGCATTCATAGCAGCCGACAATGTGATAATTTACAGCGTCGTTATGCTCTATTCCGAGCTTTTCAAGGGATTCTGTAATCTTTTTGTCCGACATAAATACTATACTGTTATTCCCCTCGCGAATACCCTCGAAGGCGCTTTCTATAATATCGGTCGGCGTGTTTTCTTCGCAAAGTATATGAAATTTTGTATTGTTGGTTTTTGCAATTTTGTAGGTTTCCAGAAAAACATAAGAAAGCTCGTTTATCAGGCTGTTGCCGTCCTTATCCCTTCCGCCTATTGCAAACGGAATGTTGGACGGAGCCTTTAGCGTATCTATCTCCTTTAAATAGTCAAAAACCAGCTCCTTTACAGCTTCTTCGGTTTCTTTTTTATAATATGGATAAAACAATGTGTCAAGCCTGCCCAATGTACGCAGATACGTTCCCTCGAACATATGCTGCAAAACATAATAAATAACGGTTGTTTGCATCGCTTCAAATAAATTTGCGGGAGCATTCTTTGTCAAATTCGAAATACCTTTCGCCATTTCGTGCTTACCGCTCTTTTCGGCAATCTCCGACGCACGTTTCATAAACCGCAGCGCTGCGTCATAAACCTTTGAAATTTCATTATAGAATCTTTGCTTTTTGGAATCGTTCCCGTTTTTTTCCGCATACTCGGATATTCTTTTTCTCAAGCCGAAAATTCCGAGTGAAAGTACGCTTTCCCACTCTGCCGTAGTGTGGCTGAAATCATATGTTCCCGTATACGCAAGAGCTTCGTTACCTGCGGAAAGACCGTTGTCGGCAATTTCATAATTGAATAATTCCATTCGTTTATATGTAACCTGAGTCTGTATTCCGTCACAGTTTACATTTATAAAAAAACGGTTTTTCTCCGGCGCCGTAATTTCACAGTTATCAAGAAGATATACAATATTTTTGCAATCCGCCCCCAAAACATCGCCGTTTTTATCTGCTTCAATATTTTTAAGCGCATATTCAAGTAAAGCTTCTCTGTTTAATGACATATAGTTTTCCTTCCTTCAATATTTTAAAATCTTTTAATTAGATTATATAAGAGCAAAGTATAATTGTAAATAGTAATAATCGAATATATTATACTTTTCAAAACAGTTTTGAGTATTTTTTATCAAATTTATTGACTTTCAATCACATTGCTATTATAATAATAAAAACAAGGAGTGTACTGGCATGAAAAAAACGGATATAACATTAACGGATGTATGTTTAAAAAATCTTATCGGAGTTATTAAATCAAATATAAATAATCATCCAAAACCGATATATGTTAGTGCAAGGCACAGTGATGCCTTTATATATATTCTTTCGGGCGGCTGTACCTATACTTTTGAGGATAATTATGAATTTACCGTAAATCAGGGTGATATATTATATCTCGCACATAAATCCGATTATAAAATGCAGATACACACAACGAAATATGAATTTATATACTGTGATTTCATTCTTGACGGAGACCCATTCAGAAAAAGCGATGTTTATTCGCCGACAGATGCTACAGATGCCGAAATTCTTTTTAACAGGCTGTTAAAAGAATTTCGAATGTTTTCCAAAATCTCATTCTATAAGTGTATTTCACTGATATATGATATATACGGCATAATACTTATGTCAAAAAGCAATAATTATGCTGAGCGAACGGCAGATAATAAAATAGTTTCGTCAAAAGAATATATCGATGCCAATTTTGCCGATATTACACTCAGCGTTACAGCACTTGCGGAACAAGCCGGAATGAGTGATGTCTATTTCAGAAAACTTTTTAAAAAAAACTATCATATGTCTCCGTCTCAATATATCAGAATCGCACGCATTAAAGCGGCAAAAAAATTACTTCATTACAACTTTTTGACATTGGAAGAATGTTCAATACAAAGCGGCTTTTCATCAGTGCAATACTTTTGCAGAGTATTTAAAAAAGAGACCGGCATGACCCCCTCGGAATATAAAACAGGGGCTTTTTAAACAGCCTCAACGTTATTTTTTGCGTAAACAGAATACAGAGTCAGGTTATGAGCATAAACACCCAGGTCGTCTTATTTTTACTTATCGATATTACGCAAAAAGAACAGCATCAACCC
>CAKSGG010000307.1 GCA_934454215.1 uncultured Clostridia bacterium | reverse complement strand
GGCCGGGACATACCGGCTTTGACGGTGATACCGAGAAAGCAAAAAAAGAAATATTAAATGCTTTTTCACAGGAACGTTTTAAAAATATTCCTGTCTCACTCAATTCTGCACAGCCGTCCGATATAACAACAGAACAATATGACAGTGCGGTATATAAAGACCCCGAAAATGCTTATTACAACATCGAAAACAATAATGTCACAATTGTTCCTGAAGTGAACGGAAGATATATAGATAAAAACAACGTTGCACCGTTGCTTGCAGAAGTAAAAGAGGGGAGAGACCCCGTTATTGTTCCGTGGGAAACAGCATATGCAGATATAACTGCCGAAGTTTTGCAAAGCAAGCTTTTCAGTTCTACACTTTCGTCGTATTCCACATATTACGGAAGCTCGACAGCCAACAGAAGTGCAAATGTGGCTCGTGCTGCAAACCTGTTAAATGGTGCTGTTGTTGCGTCGGGTAATATATTTTCATTTAATACTCAGGTTGGTGAAAGAACAAAATATAACGGTTTTTATACTGCGCCTGAATATTCGGATGGTCAAACGGTTGAGGGTATAGGAGGCGGAACCTGTCAGGTAAGCACTACTTTGTACAGCGCCGTTCTTTATGCGGGACTTGATATAATTTCAAGAACAAATCATATGTTCAGTGTATCATATGCACCGCTCGGGCAAGATGCAACGGTGAGTGATACGGGAATTGATTTTCAGTTTAGAAACAATACTGATTATCCTGTTAAGATAAGCTCATATACAGATGGTTCAAATATTTATGTGGATATAATAGGAACTGCATGGGAGCCGGCAAGAGAATTTAAAATTGATAATACGGTTTCTTACAGTTCAGGCGGAACATCGGTATATTCAAAACGATATGTATATGAAAACGGAGAATGTATTTCAACCGAAAAATTACCGTCAAGCTATTATAAAGCTCATTAAAAAATTCAAGCGAGGAAAGATATATTTTCCCTCGCTTGAATTTTATTTCTTTTCCGATACAATTATTGTGGGCAGCGACATTTCACTGTATTGAGTTGAAATAATACTGTTTTTGGCAATTCTTGAATAAACTCCCGAAAGATTACCGTTATACACAAAAAGTCCTGTAATATTACTGTAGTTTATATATTGAGCATTACTGTCATAAAGTAAATCAATATTCGGTAATTCGTATGGAGTGCAGTATTCTTGAAGGAGATAGTGATTATCAGTGTTTTCTTTAACTGTTTTACACCATTCGCCCTCATTGCTAAATTCTACTCCGGCGTGAACACCTTTCGACGCATAAGAATCTTCGGGCTTAATTACCCAGTTGTTTTTATTTGAAAGCACATCAAACCTTTTTAACGCCTGTTCTGTAAGATTTGTTGTAAAAGGAATATGCTCCGACACGAAAGTGTTTTCATCATGAGTAAGAATTTTTTTAGTCATATCATCATGTAAAATTTTAAATACTAACTTATTGTGTATTACCTGTGTTCTGAAATCACCTATAAGAATTACGGAATTATCCTTTACCGCATTGATAAACGGTATAATATTATTGTAATTTTCCATAATGTCGCAGGTTACGGCACGTCTGTAAATTGCGTCAATTTTGTTCCCGTTTTCGGAATATAATACACCGTTTTCGTATTTTAGTTTTGTAATCTCACATATTTCGCAGGTGCATTTATTTTTGTTGAATACTCTTTTAAATTCTTCAAATTCATTGTTGACCTCATTGTTCAAAAAATCAACAATAGCAATATGAGGATTTTTCTTTGCACTCTTGGTTTCTGAATAAATCTTCAAAAATTCATTAACCCATGATTGAAATAATTCATTTTGCTTTATTTCAAAGCTTTCCGAAAATTGTTTGAAAGCTTTAGTTTTGGAAATCACATTATAAAGCTCACGGTCTTCATTCATAGCACTGGCACCGTCAGCATTAAATTCACAGAATTTAAAAGAAAAATCATCTTCATTAAAGAAAATATCTATACGGGCAATGGGAAGTGAACATGAATATGTGCGCGGACGCAAAATCAATTCTTCAAGACGTTTTTCAAATCCGAATAACTGTCTGTATTTTGGGTTCGATTCATATTCACGTATAACCTTGTCGAGTATAGAATACATCATATCGGCAGCATATTCGAAAACAACATACATTTCTTTTGTAAAAATTTTCGGTAAATACAGCGTATGAACGAGTATGCCATGACTGTATGCAGTAGATTTAATCATTCGTTCCTGTGCTTTTTTTGCGTCTTTCGCCGACGTTTTTATATCAGAATCTACAAGACCTTTATAATAAGAATTAGGTTCAAGCATTAAAAAATCCTTCTTTCAAAGTAGTTTTTATTTTTATAATATTTTTTATCGGAGTTAAATATTCGTAGTCATCAGCGGTCAATGACTGCTGAATATTTTTTAACAAAAAATCAAGAATATCGTTAATATTTTTGCCATATACGACAGCTTCAAAGCCGTTACGCATGAGTTCTTGCTTGGCACTTACAATATCCGATTCCGAAATGTTATCAAGATTCAAATATTCGCATACGGAATGTGGCTGTAAGAATATTCCCTTTACAAATGCAGCATATGAAAGTGTATATTCAATCGGCATACTGTCGGCAGGGCGTATTTCAATATATGTTTTCAAACGCACATCGGGGAAAAACATTGACAGAATGTGTTCAATCTCATGTGGTGTGAGTATTTTTCCTGAATATATTTCAGAAATTTTTTTATTATCCGTATAAATAGTGCCGTCATCTTCCTCTATTAAAATAGCCGGTGTATTCATTATATATTCAGCATATTTCTCAAACGAAAAATTTTTACTCATACTATTCGGAATAATGCCGCATCGTTTGGAATCAACCGACGACCATATTTCAGTGCGCAGCATTCTGCCGTTATACGGTTTCCCCTCAAAAATCGGCGAATTATCAGTAATCATAGCAAAAATGGGGGATAGAGCGTTGGCAAGGCGCAGTTTAAGCATACAGTCTTTTTCGTCGGAATAGTCTATTGATACCTGTGCTGACGCTGTGCCTCTCATCATATTTTTACCGTATTTTCCCGTTGTTTTAAAATAATCATCCATAAATTCATACCGTTTTTTAGGGATTAACGGAAGAACATCAACCTTGTCCGATGGCTGATAACCGAGTGTTAATAATTTATACTCATATTGTAAAAGGATAGGGGATATGAGCTGTAAAAAGTCATTATAATAATGCTGTATTTCACTTATGCTTTTGCAGGGTTTAATACTTATTTCAAGCTGAGCTGCCGGTTCAAGAGTGAGACAGTAATCATCATTCGCGAGAGAAATTAAATATTCTCCTGAATAAGTCTTGATTTCAAAAAACGGCGATATGCATTCAAGAATACTGCATACACCGTGTTTTCCGTAAAAGCTTACGGCGTTGTTGTTCTTATCAAC
>CAKSGG010000306.1 GCA_934454215.1 uncultured Clostridia bacterium | reverse complement strand
GTACAAGCCCCTTGATTCTCTGACATTTACTCTTCAGAAGGGTTATGTTGACGCAGGAAACAGAATGATAATGAGAAAGGACGACCCGACTCATACACTTTATTATATGGATGAGGTTCCCGACAGGTTTAACGACTTCAAGAGACTTTCGCAATTGTATAAAAAAGGATATGTAAGAAGTGACATCGCAAGCGTTGACAGCTCCGACAATATGATCGGTGCCGAAAACGGATATACTCTCTGGCATGAGGGCTTTAGAGCAGACGAGGAGCTCAACAAAAATCAAAATGATAATCTTGAGAAAAAGTATGGTTTTGCGGTAGAGGAGATAATGACAAAAGATTATGAGGCGCTGCCGAAAGAAAATGCCGCCGGCGGGCTGGCAATAAGCTCGTTGTCAAAGCATCCGGACGAGGCGTTTAAAGTAATAGAGCTTTTTACCACCGAAAAGGGTAAGGATTTGTATCGGCTGCTTGCATACGGTATAGAGGGCGAGCATTATAAGCTGCTCGGCGATGATGTAATAGAACCTATAGGCTATGTCGGTCAGGCGTCGTCAACGTCAAATTACGGGCTTTATGCATGGAATACCGGAAATATGAAGTACTCGTTTAACAAAGAGGGCGAAAAGCTAAACGGCGACAGGCTTGACGAGCTGAACAGCAACGAGAAGCTGTTTGTTTCGCCTCTTACCGGATTTGTGCCGGATACAAGCGCAATAACGTCGGAGATTGCGCAGATAAACACCGTATTTGAGGAATATAAGGATCTTAACTGCGGAAACAGACCGAATGTCGAAGCTACATATAACGAATACATGAATAAGGTCAGAACCGCCGGAATGGAAAAGGTTAAGGCGGAAATGCAAAAACAAGTGGATGAGTTTTTTGCAAACAAGAAATAAAGGAGAGGCATTATGAAAAAAATCTTTATTTATGCAACAGAACATGCAGACCTGGTATGGAGACGTTGTTTTGACAGAGATTTGCGGTTTAAAGGCAAAAATTTTGTGTCATATGCGGATATTGAGGGGTACTATATTAAAGATAACATAGAGTTTTGCAGAAAATACGATGAATATAAATTTACGGTTGAAAGCCCGGCAATGCTCAAAAAATTTCTTGAAAAGAATCCCGATTATAAATCGGAGGTAAAGAAGCTTATTTCAGAGGGCAGACTGAAAATGCCGTTTGCGGGAAACAATATCGTTGACAGCAACCTTATTTTCGGAGAGGGAATAATCAGGAACTTTCTTTACGGAAGAGAATATTTAAAAAATGAGTTTGGTCACATACCGTACGGTGTTGACAGAAACGACGCGTTCGGCAATACCGCCCAGCTTCCGCAGATTGCAAGAAAATTCGGTTCAAAGTGGATTTTTCATATAACATACAGTGAGGCGGATAATATGTATTGGCGGGGACTGGACGGCAGCACGGTTCTTCTGTGGGAGCCGAAGGGCATAGGCTATTCGGGCGGATATTATAAATATCCGCCGTGCCCCGCCTGCAAAGGACACAAAGACAAGGACTGTCCGACGTGCGGTAACAGAAGAATAGATATTGAACTGCTGGAAAAAATGCGTGTTCATATGCCGGAGTCGCTGCCCGATTTTGACGATACGATACCTCCGTATATCTACTGCGGCGGCGAGGAAATGCTGCCGAGTGAGGAGGTCATAAAGTGGGCGCGCGGCAACGCAGATAAATACGATATTCAATTTATAGATTTTGACGATTATCTGCCGTATATTTCCGATATGCTCGACAGGGCAGACGAGGCTGCGGATAATGAAATCCACTCATCACCGGAGATAAATACAAACAATACAGGGTGCTATGTAACGAGAATACATACAAAGCAGAAGGTAAGAGAAAACGAAAATCTTCTTACGGTTCTTGAAACGCTTGCAGCCGCCGACGCAATTAAAAACGGCGGATATGATTATGAAAAAATAGAGAGCATATGGGAAAAATACTTGTTTACGGTATTTCACGACGCGGTAACGGCAACTCACGTGGACGCCGCATATGACGAAATAATGGATGCTGCGGCGGAGATAAAGAGCGGCGCGCTGGCAACGACAGAGACCCTGACCGCAAAGGCGACTGAGAAAAAAGACGATGTGATTACAGTATACAATCCGTACGGTTCCGTTGTGTCAAAAGAAGTATTTGTTACGGTAAAAACCGATGATGATATACGAATTACGGACGCCGACGAAAACGAAACGGATTTATGCAGCTATGAAAGAAACGGCGGTGAGGTTCGGCTTTCTTTCGGAGTACATGGGTTAAAACCGTTTTCAAAGAATGTGTATAATATCGTAAAAACAAATGAAGGCTTTAATAAGGAGGAAGTTGTTTTTTGCAGGCTCAGCGGGCTTAAGGGCAAGCCGGTTCTTACGGATAAAACCGGGGGTGAGGAAACAAAGGCTTCGGAAAGAAAAGCTGTAATAGAAAACGAATTTTTCCGGATTACGGCGTTTGGTGACGGCATTGAGGAAATATTTGATAAAAAGCTTAACATGGTTGTATCAAAGCAGAGTGAATATATGGTCGGAGAATGGATTCTCGAACATGACGAAGGCTCGCCCTGGGCAACGCTTTCGCCGGATATGCGCCGTCAGGGAATGAAAAAATATACAAGGCTTGTTAAAATGATAAAAACCGACGGAGAACAAAGGCTGGAATTTCTTGTAAACCCCGGAGAAATTGACGGCTACGGAGTTATGTCTTTTGATATAAATTACAGCGTCAGTTTGAAAAAGAACAGCGATATTGTTCATTTTTCAGCCGATGTAAGATGGGATACACAGAATTACAGGCTTAGAATTGCCATGCCGGTAATAGGTAAAACAAGAGATTTTTATGATATTCCGTACGGAGTTATTGAGAGAGAACCGTATGAACCAAATGTTGTTTGGGAGGATAATGCGTCAAAATGGGCGGGCTCCGCGGGAGATTACCCGGCTATAAACTGGGCAGGCGTTCAGACAAAGGACTATAGCCTTGCAATGTTTAACATGGGTACGCCGTCATACAGAATAAACAGCGACAGCAACGGAAACGGCACTATATATCTGAGCGTTTTAAGAAGCCCGTCGGTAGGCTCATATCTGCATAGTCCGGTTGAATACACGATGACCGATTATGACGGAATGCGAGACGCGGGAGAACATCATTTTGAGTACGGCATAAAAGCATATAGCGGGGGTTTTGATGAGAACAACGCGGTTACGGACGGAATTGCGTTTAATGCAAGGCTTTGCGTTGTAAACGGATATGCGAATATTGCGCAGCTTCCGTTCATAGAGTGCGACGGCGCAAGAATTGCGTCTGTGAAAATGGCTCAGGACAGAAACGGACTCATAGTAAGAATAAATGAGTATCACGGAAAACATACAGAAGGCAGACTGATTTTGCCCGGCTCCGTAAATGCAAGGGCGGTATATTCATGCGACCTGAAGG
>CAKSGG010000305.1 GCA_934454215.1 uncultured Clostridia bacterium | reverse complement strand
TCTGTATAATCTCTGCCTTTATAATCAAAATCAAATGTATATATTACCTCATAATCGCCATATTCAGTCTGTTCAACGTACAATATTTTCACTTTCAATTGATTCCTATCGCAGTATTCTTGCAAACTTTTAACTGTCATCACTCCACACCGCCTTTCAATGCTTTTATCCACTCGCCGTTATCTTTCCGCTTTGCTTTGCATATGTATCTGTTATTCATTTGTCGCACCGCCTTTATCAAATTATACAAACCTTGTATCTTCATCGACTATCGAATTGTCATTGACTTCTATTGTCATTTTATCATTGACCCTTATTTTTACATCACTATGAACACCCCTTTGCAACCACCACGGGGAACTAAATCCTATATCTACCTCGGAGGTAGAAACATATTTGCCGTCAAAGAGCCAATATTTGTCCTTTACCATAAATCTGGTATTCGGTTTAAGAGAATTAACATAAACTTGTTTGCCAATGTAATTTGGTTCTTTTTTAAATTGTGGATATTCTTCGATAAATTGCTTGTATATTTTGGGGGCAATTCTTTTGAGCGTTTGTATAATATCAGGCACTATTTTGTCTTGATAAGTCTCTATTATTCCGCCCATCATAGCACGAGGTTCATTAGAAAAAATTGCAAAAAGAAGGCTATTTGTCACTTCATTCAAAGGGATAAATACATTTTTTCTATGGCATTCCATGGATATAATATAACCCTCAACATCTTTTCTCCATTTCTCGTCTTTTTCGGTGCGTTTTCTTACAGTGCCATAATCATACCGTATATACAATTCATCCCCCATAATTGCAACACGATCATTAGGATATTTCAGTTTGTTGTATACTTCGTCATCTTGATATTTGCGTTCGAAATCATAGTATTTTTTAGCTCGTCTTGTATACCCTTTAGTAGTCACCACCTTACCGAATTTGCAACAAGGAGCAAGAAAATCTCTGCAATCCAAGCAAGTATTGTTTTTGTAGTAGGTGCATTGTTCTGCTCTGTCGCAATATATTTCATCTGCTTCCAAGGGTACTTCTTTGCCGCTAAATAGGTTTTTCCCACCGTATAAATTTACATTTATTTTTTTCATCGCTCCGCACCTCCTATAAGTCTCACCAATTCAAGCATTTTTTCAATAACTTCATTTTGTTTCTGACATATTTCAATGATCGCATTCTTTGCAACAACCTCTTCGAAATACCGATCTTTTAACTCCTCCACCGATTCCGGTGACAGTTCTGTTTTCTCATACTCTGCAAGGCGCTTATACACCTCATACCGATCTACTTTAGGAGCGCATTCTCCGTTCGGTAAGATCTGAATCAATTTTTTCATTCAAATTCTCCTCTCATACTGTAGTCTAATTTCCATTTTTTCAGGATTCGTTCTCCTTTTTCGTACTTTGTGCAGTTTGGTGGTTGTGGGCAATTCCGGCGCTGCCCTGTAACTGAAATATAGTTACAACTGTAATCCGGGTCATTGCTCCGGTATTTACAGGTTTTGCACTGTTGGTTGCTGAAAATCTTAGTTTTTGGCGGTTTCCGGGTTTGTTTTTGTCTGCAATCAAGACAATATTTTGCATTAGGCGGACGATCAGAAATATCCGCACCGCACAGTTTACAAACTCTTTTTTGTGCAGCCTTACATTCCGGACATAGTTTCCCATATCTTGACTGTTGGGTAATATCTTTTCCGCACCGCTGACAATAATTTTTTTGACGGTTTCTATACTGTCTGTTCCTTTCCAATGCTTTCTCTTTGCTGCATTTAGGACAGTATTTTGCGTTTCCTTTCCTTTCGGATATATCTGCACCGCAGGATTTACAGGTTTTCATTTTCACATCAATCCTTTCCTTATGGCTCTGTCACGATTTCCGCGATTTTTACCGCAACATCCGTTGATTTTGTTTTGTTATACTCGCATTTTAACGATTCCAACCGTTTTTGCAATTCAAGGTTTTTATCAAAGCAATCTGACAGAACTTTCAAAGTATCAAAATCATTGATTGCCTTTGCGATTTTTTCTCTCGCTGTTTTCTCATCATAAAACCCACGCGAAAACATTTTATAAATGGATTCACACATGAGATAAAGCATTGTTTCCACCGGGTCAAGTTCATCATCGCCCTGCTCATAATATGCCATATGTTTAATCTGGTTTGCTGTCAACACATCCGCACACCTCCTTTGCTTCTTTTACGCTATATACAACTCCTCCGGCTGCTCCGTATCTGTTTTTCATAACCTTTAAAAAGTTTAACTGTTCCGTTGTCGGCTTATTGGGTTTTACTTTGGTTTCCAAAAAATATATTTTTCCGTCCTTAATGCAGAACAGATCGGAAAAGCCTTTCGGAAGTCCGGTATCAAACCATCTGCCGTCCGGAGTTCTGACCTTGCCGACATTTGCCCGGAAAACTGCATACCCTCGTTTGGATAATTCAATCCGAATCTTATTCATTAATTCTGTTTCTTGCATGTTATAAACCTTTCTTCAAGACGATGATATTTCCTCGGTACTGGAATTCCTAATTCTATACACTTCCGAATTCCCCACAAAGGATGATATTTTTTTGCTTTCCGGAATCGCTCCATATCGTCCCAGTTGTCAATCTCTTTATATGCGTTATACGGTTTTTGCCTTAAAACATCCTCTGCCTTGATCTGCTGTAATTCTGTATTGATTTTCTCCATCTCCGCGCGTTCTGCTTCGGTCTGCTGAAACAGATGGCTGCAATATGGACATACCTTTGCCGTGTTCGGAACACAGGAATAGCAGATAGGACATTGTTTAACGATAATTTCGGATTTTTCCTTTCGCCGTTTCCCATGTAAATCCCAGTCTCTCTGATCATCCGGTAGTCCGTGCCGGTAGACGTTCCCGACATTATCAATAATAATTGCCGTTTTGCCTTTCTTATACCGCATAGACCTCATAGACTGCTGAATGTGCAGGGTCAGCGACATAGTAGGTCTTAGGAGAATGACACATTCACAATCCGGAACATCGAACCCCTCACCGAACAAATCCACATTTGACAATATGGTAATTTTTCCATCCCGGAAATCCTGAATCACTCTTTTTCTTCGCTCCTTTGGTGTTGTTCCGTCTAAATGTGCCGCATTTACTCCGATTGCCTGAAACTGCTGTGCGGTTTTCTCGGAAAGCTCCACGCTTGCACAATACACGATTGTCTTCTTTCCGTCTGCAAACTTGCGCCAGTTTTCCAGTACCTGACCGAATATCAGCCGTTTATTCATCAGTTCATTGACATCTGCCGCCACATATTCGCCTCGGCTTGTCCTTAAACCGTCTGTATCAACTAATTTTGCGCTATAGTACCGATACGGAGAAAGATAACCGTTTTTAATCAGCCATGCAGTAGAAACGCTTTCCACCATGCATTCATAGATTTCGCCCAACCCGGAGCGGTCTAACCGGCAGGGGGTGGCGGTAAACCCTAACCG
>CAKSGG010000304.1 GCA_934454215.1 uncultured Clostridia bacterium | reverse complement strand
TACGGAGATGAAGAGTTAAAAAAAATCAAATACAAAACTTCGCATAAGAAAGAAAAAGATAAAGTAGAGATTATTTATGAAGCTGCAATTCCATGGAGTCTGAAATACGGTGATAAACCTCTCCCGGATGGATTTTTGTTTGATGTTCTTATAAATGACAACGATGGAAACGGCAGAGCCTATTGCGTGGAGCTGGCTCCGGGAATCTCAGAGGGGAAGACAAGCAAAGAATTTCCTTATCTTGAATTTTTAAACGACAAAAAAGATTTTTACGGCTGGGCAGACGGCGACAGCCGGCTTAAAGTCGGCGAGGAAAAAAGCTATAATTATTATTTTGTGAATGAAGGAAAAGCAAAAAATATCACAATCAGTGTCCCGGCAACGGGTCACACCGAGACGGTGGATGTACCGGCGAATACATGCATTAAAAAAAGTTTTAATGTTAAATTCGATGAAAGAGGAGATAACGAGGTTAAGATAATTGCATCGTACAACGGAGAAACTTCGGAATCAAAAGTAAAGGTATATGTTGAGCCTGTTGCGTCGAGCTTTGATGATATGCTGACAGACATAGACAACAAAATTACAGAACTTAAAGGCTTGCTTGATAAATGCTCCGAGCAAAATATATCAACAGATTATCCGATGGTCGATTATGAAACCATAGTTAAGTTTAAAGGCTGGATAGAGCAGGATATCGGCTGGCAGATGTATGACAGAATATATTCGGAATATGACAATATAACAGAGCTTTATGAAAGAGCCAAAGGCGAGCTTGAAGCATTTCTTGACGGCAGCAAAACACCATTTTCAACAACCAGATATGTTACAGGAAATGTAAAAACAGATAAATCGGTATTTTATGCCACAACAATGAAGGACGGCGTTTTGGAAGAAAGACCGTTCTGGTTTACCGGATACGGTCACTTTGAAGGAGTCGCAAAGGAAATTCCAAATTTTAATAATTTCGGAACGAGTATAGTTCAGTTTGAAATCGGACCGATGTACTGTATCGGAAAAGGCACCGACGGGAAAATGTTTGATTTTTCACCCACACCGTTTTTCGAAAGACAAAAAGAATATTTCAAATCCGCCGAGGAAAACAATGTTCAAATCTGTTTAAATTTGTCAGTACATTATGTTCCGGAATGGGCATATACTTTATATCCGGATATGATGGGCAAGAGTGCCGAAGATGTTCTTGTACCTCAAGGCACAATAAAGCTTCATCCGGCATATAAGGAAATGCTGAAAACATATATTGAAGGAATTATGAAGTATTTCGGAGATTCGCCGGCTCTTAACAGTATATGTCTTACAAACGAACCGAGCAACAATGCAAACAGCACATATTATCAGGGATACTGGGCTCAGTATTTAACTCAGCTTTACAATGCAGACATAAATAATCTGAATAAAGCATATGGAACTGATTATAAGAGTTTTCTTGATGTCCCAATGCAGTCAACTGTTTCAGAAACCAGACAATTCTATGATTACATGCAGTTTAATGATGCAATCATGGTAGAATTCCATACTTTCTTGGCCGACTGTGTAAAAAAAATCAATCCGGATGTTCCGGTACATACAAAGGTTATGGGAATGGGATGTTGGAGAGATGACCCGGGCAGAAGAGGTTTCTTGACTTACGGAACAGATTATGAAAAGTATGCAACATTTTCAGATCTTGGCGGTAATGATGCTTGCGCATATATAGAAAATACGCACTGGACGCTTATTGATAAAATGATGAATTATGACATGCTTACAGGCATAAAGGATGTTCCATGCTTCAATTCTGAGGATCATATAATAAACGACCGGGATAAAAACTGGACAGATAAGCGATACAAAAAATTTGTTGAAACCGATCAGTGGCAGGGCGCCCTTCACGGAAGAGGCGGAAGTACAATTTGGTCATGGGCAAGAACAAAAGATGATACCAGTGATTTCATGGGCTTGTTTCAAGACAGACCGGATTGTGTAGCCGCAGTCGGCAGAACATCACTTGATATAAACAGGCTTGGTTATGAAGCGGAAGCCATTGTCAAGCAAGAACCGAAAGTAGCATTGCTTTACTCGCAGGAAGCGCGTATGTGGAATTCTTCCTACATGAATGTTATGAGTACAATATATGAAAACTGTTTATATAACGGTCAAAAGGTGGAATTTATTACCGAAGGGCAAATGGACAGAATTCATGATTATGATGTATTCATTATTCCGAATGCATTAAATGTGAGAGATGCAAGCTTTGAGGAAATAAAGAAATATGCCGAAAATGGCGGAAAACTTGTAGTTTTCGGAGAAGATTCGCTCAGGGCAGATAATCTTAACAATCCGCGAAATGAAGACGATGTTAAGGATGTAATGTCAAAAGCGCAGGTAATCAAAATTGAAAACGGCGGTATTTTAATGAATTCTCCGACAAAAGATGAAGTGTTTGACATCATGCACGACATATTTACAGATGCCGGAATTTGCAATGTTGAGGTAGTTGATTCAAAAACGGGCGAAAGAGTTAAAAACTGTGAATTTGAATATGCCGATTACAACGGAAATACGATTTTGAACATCGCTAATTATACTTGGGAACAACCCAAAACGGTGAAAATTATGATTGACGGGAAAGAGGCGGGAGAACTCAAAGAGTTGAGGAGTGACACAACTCTTGACAATGAGTTTACCGTTGAGCCGTTTTCGCCGATGATGATACAAATCGGCGAAAATAGCCGTACAGGCAAATTTGCGGATGTAAGCGCATCTCACTGGGCGAATAATGCGATAAGCATATTATCCGATAAAAATATCGTCTCGGGATATGACGACAACACTTTTAAGCCTGACAAAGAGATCACAAGAGAAGAATTTGTCAAAATCATTGTTTCTGCACTTGGAATCTCAAACTCCGAACAGATAAATGAATTTTCCGATGTTGCTCAAAATGCATGGTATGCACCATATGTAAATGCAGCATTCAAAGCCGGACTTGTAAACGGAAAAGGAAACAGCGCTTTTGGTGTCGGTGAAAAGATAACGAGAGAGGAAATGGCGGTTATTGTAAGGCGTGCGGTATCCGACATAGTTAATAATCGCCCATATTCCGCTTTTTCGGACGACTCCGAAATTTCGGATTATGCCAAAAAGGCAATTGAGGAATTATATTCGGCAGGAATGATAAACGGTATATCGGAAACTGAATTTTCTCCGAAATCAATTGTAACACGTGCGCAAGCTGCAAAAATCATATATGATACTATTGTGAAATAAATTTATGGTTTACCTTGTAAGGGCTGCATTGAAAATATTTCGCAGCCCTTATGCTTTATTTGAAAATGTGTAAATATATTGCGTAACAGCTGTTTTTGATTTTGCAAAGGTGGAAAGGAGAAAAATATTTGAAAAAGAATTTTGAAATCAAGAATTGGAAAAACTATATTCCAATTCCGGTTGATGAAAAACATGCTGAGTATATT
>CAKSGG010000303.1 GCA_934454215.1 uncultured Clostridia bacterium | reverse complement strand
TGGGAACAGACAAAATAGCCTGATCCCCTAAAAAATTGTGCTTTTTTGTGTCTACTTACTTGACTATTGTTCAATTATCAAAATTCTCCCAAACCATAACCTTTATGTTATCTGCGCCGGCTGCTATAAAAGTTTCGGGAGCGGTTACGGTATTGAATCCTTCCGCTAAATCGGCGTCAACCCACTTAACCAAAGCAAGCCCGCCGTTGCTATAGGCTGCAAAGATAATCTTTATACCGGTGTAATCTTTATCGGAAATAATTGTTGCACACTTTGTTTTTTCATTGTAGTTAATGCCAACATACTCTGCCGTAAGCTCCAATCGACTGCCATCGGCAAGCTTTGGCATTACAAAGCTTGTTTTCGCTTTATATTCATTGCCGTCTGCAAATATGCTTATGGGGTTTCTGTGAGTAACGGTTTTTGTTTCGGTATTGTCGTTTTCGCCAATAATGGTTTCCGTTGTTTCGTAAACAACTTCAGCTGTCCATTTATAAAAGCCGCTTGACTGAGTGCTTATTTTTACCGTTTCTCCCTCTTCATATTTTTGGCTTGCTCCGCCGTTTACGATAACGTCATATGACTTTGCATTTTCCGCCGTAAAGGTATAGGTCAGCTCGTATTCGCCGTTTTTCGCAGGGCTTGCATTCATAGCTATGCCGTTTATTGTGAATATTGTGTTTGCACCGAACTCACAGTTTTTGTCAGGTGCAACCTTTGCGGTGATTGTGTATTTAGTACCGCTAACAGCAGTTTTGTCGTTTGGCGTTACGCTAAAGCTATTTGCAACAAGACTTGCACCGCCGCTCTTTACATTAAGAGATGTAGGCAAGCTTTCTCCGGATTTTGCCGGTACATTGCCGTCGGCTGTTTCCAAAGCAACGCTGTTTATAAGACTGCGAACCTTTACTGTAACAGTTCTGTTCATTTGCTCCTTTGTTGCAGTAACATTATCGGGCAAAGTGAGTGTTGCGGTTACATTATAAGTACCGACCTTTGATGTATTAACGTTTTCCGTACCGGTCCATGTAACGTTTGCCGTTGTGATTGAACCGTATTTTGTCTTAACGCCGATTTTTTCGGGGAAATCAATATAGTTTCCGGTATATGCGGTAATGCTGTCACCTAAGTTAACGCTTTTAAGCTCATCATATACGGCGGTGAAATCTATATAATAAAGCGGTATAAATTCACCCTGCGACACAAGCTTCTCATCACCGAAAAAGATTTCGTAATTATCGCAAACCGCTTTAACAGCTGAATTTTTTCTTTCAACAGATACAATAGCTCTGTACTTATTATCCTTAATTGTTTTGTAATTTTCGATATTAGAAATCGTAGTGCTTTTTTCGTTTTCATCTACTGTCTGCCATTGCCAAATCTTGACATTTGCCAAAACATCTTTTTTATCAATCACATTTCCGTTAATATCTTCCGCACCGATAATTTCAAGCGTTTGCGGCAGAGGATTATCGGCAATAGGTGTAATGGAGCTTAAATAAAGCTTGCTTACATAATAACGGAAGGATTCCACCACTATCGTTACATCGTTTGAAGGCATTGCGAAAGTAAACTTTGATGCTGTTTTATCCGCATCGGTCAATGTTATTCCCTCTGCACTCCAGCTTGATACGAATTTTTCGGGATCGTTTTCCGTTGCCTTTACGGTTACGCTGTCTCCGATTTTGTATTCGCCCGCACCCGAAGCGTAGCCGTATATTATGCCGTTTTTATCAACAATTTTTACCGTGTGAACGGATTCGTTGTCGACCTTTATATTCAGCGTGAGAAATTCGCTCTGCAAAGATCCGTCTTTTGTGCAGTATGCGGTAATTTTGCGGTCTACGATTTTGCCCGCTTCGCCCTGCGGATCAATTCCGCTATCTGAATCATATTGCGTATATGCTCCGTCATCTATCTTATACCAAATTGTTGCATCGTCTGCTGACGAAAGTGTAATTTTTCCATTGAGGGAAATTGTTGTACCGTCCGCCACGCTTGCTATCGGCTTTGCAAGCCTTTTCTTATCGGAGGTTGTTACGGTAATTGTGGTTTGTTTCTGTTTCTCTGTTGCCTCCAATGTTTCGGGTATCGTAACGGTTCCTTTTATTTTAGCATTATCTTGTACAGTTCCCGTCAGGCTTTCGGTGTTCCACGAAACCGGCGCGCTTGCTGTTTTGTCGCCGTCAATGCTTTTATATGTAATCTTAACGGAATCGGGCAAAAGATTTTTAAGCTCCTCCACACTTGTGTTACTCGGAATTTCGATTGACGGCTTCTCAACCTCCAATACCTCGGCTTTTGCGGTTTTGTTTGTATAATTAACATACATTATTCGTTGCCTTACAGCAAATGAATCCGGCGCCGTTCCCGCAACACTGCCGCCTGTTTCAAGTCTGCTGGAATATGTATAGAATTTATCCGAATATCTACCTGTCAATTCCTCGTCGTTTACATATAATTTAAATTTCTCTGCGTCTGCAAAGCCGAAATCATAATCGGGACGACTGTCGCTGAAGGAAAGCCACGCATGATATGAGGTATTATAGTCAAATTTCTTTATATCCTCATCAGCGTTGCGTTTTCTCCACTTAACATTAACCGTTTCAGTCCCTTTTACAGAGCCATCTGCGGTTTTATAATAAACAGTGGCTGTAGGATATAACTCAAGTTTATCTCCGCCCTTTGGCTGTGGCAGTGTAATATCGACTCTTGACACCTTTTCCTTGAAAACTGCCTTAAACTTCACATCATGCTGAGGCATTTCCAGCTTTGCCGGCGATTTTGCGTATTTCTCAAAGCCCGGTATATCGTCGGCGTTGTCGCCCTCAATTTCCCAATGCGAAAAAACCTTGCCCTCCGGCACGGTAGGTGCAATACTTATCGGCTCAAGATATTTTTTTGTTGTGCTTTCTTGACCGTCTACCGTTCCGCCATCTACCGTTACCGTATAATTCGGCGATTTATTTGCGGGATTTATGATAAGTGCCTGTCTTTCCGAAATATCGAACTCGCCTTCAAAGGTGATATCATGACTGTTGCCCCATGTGTTGTTACTATCTTTTACATTTGCTTTTACCTGCAAACGAGAGGTATCCGTCACATAATCCGGCACATTCAAGGTTATGGTACGGCTATTTCGGTTATAATCCGATGAATATTCACTTGGTGACAAAAGCACACCCTTATAACGCACCTGCGTCACCTTAACATCGGATTTTACAGTACTGCTTTTACGGTTAACTCTGGTATCATGCCAAGTGCTGTCCTGAGAATGTGAGTCTATTTTTTCACTGTATGAAAATCCGTTTGCTCCCGCTTCATTGTTCAAAAACAAGCAGTCTGCGAGCGACTTCATATTTTTATCCGTATCGGGGCAGCTGCCGTAGCGGTAGAGGTGATAGCTCCTGCACCAATGCTCATGTACGGTAAGGAAGCAAGCAACCGAAAACAAGAGATAGACCGCCAGCACTACACTATTCCG
>CAKSGG010000302.1 GCA_934454215.1 uncultured Clostridia bacterium | reverse complement strand
GAATGGTATTACTCAAACAGGTATTCCTGATAACACTATTGTCAACAATATGATCTCTGATGGGACGATCAATAAAGAAAAACTAAGTTTTACTATGGTAGAACCGAATGAACAAGGCGGAATTGATATCAGTCAGGTATATCTTGATGGTAAACAGTTCGGTCAGCAATATACTTCATTTAAAGATCAGACAACTAAGCAGATTACTAACATTACAGATCCTCAAAAGGGTCAAATCGTACAGAGTATACAAAATAGTTTATTTAATAAAGACGGTTCATCAATTTATACCCAATACTCTGAATATAAACAAACTGTTGATGGTATATCTCAGACTGTATCAAGTAATAAACTTGACACAGACAAAAAGCTTGAAGCCACTTCCTCATCCATAACTCAAAATGCAGACAAAATCTCATTTATGGTTACAGGTAATAAAGAATCGGGATTTGAGCTTACTAAAGATTTTATTAAGCTTGTTTCTTCTAAAGTTAGCATTGAAGCCGGTTCGATTGATATTGATGGTATTATTACAGCCATGAATACTCATACTGGATCAGATGCTACTAAAATCAACGGCGGCATCATTGATACTAAAACTGTCAATGCAATGCTCATTGCTACTCAATTACTTCAATCTAAAAATTATAAAGGTTCTGTAGTAAGTGATATTTATTCATCCGATGGTCTTCAGATAAATATGGAAACTGGAGCTATAAAAGCAAAAAACTTTGGCATAGATGCTTCAGGTAATGCTTATTTCAAAGGCAATGGAGAGTTTGAAGGTACTATTACTGCTAATCATGGAAAAATTGGTGGAGTAAATGGATTTACTATTGAAGCAGGAAAAATATATTCAGGTATGGATAGTTTTAGTTCCAGTACTACTCCAGGCGTTTATATAGGCATTGATGGAATTGCTCTTGGTGGAGGGAAGTTCTCTGTAGATAAGAGTGGAAATATTATTGCTGCTTCTGGTACATTTTCAGGAACTATAGAAGCAGATACAGGATATATTGGCGGTTGGAGCATTCAAGGAAATTCGTTGACTGCCAGAGGTGGCGTGGTATCAATTAATCCAGATTATTTAAAATATGGAAATAATTTTTATGTTGATGCAAACGGATACTTAACTGCCACAAATGGCACCTTTTCTGGTACCGTTAATGCTGATTCAGGTACTTTTACGAATGTCACGATTGAAACCGGTACTATTGGTGGATTTAGTATATCCGGAGATTCTTTATCTGGAAGTTCTGTTGAAATTAGCCCTTCTCATTTAAGCTATGGAGACAATTTTTATGTTGATTCATCAGGTGAATTAACTGCTACAAATGGTACCTTTTCTGGTATTCTTAACGCCACTGATGGTGGAGATCTTGGTGGGTTTAAAGTTGCTGTTGAAAAAAATGATAATATTCATGCTTATGCCAACACTCTTTATACTCAAGTAACTGATAGTAACGGTGTTACATATCAGGCTGGTATGAAAGGAAAATCGACAAATAATGATGCAACAGAGGCTGCATTTTATATCAGAAAAAAAACAAGTGATATGTCTGATTGGTCTAAGTCTGAGCTTCCATTTTATGTAAGAAAAAATGGAGAAATGTACTGTGAAAACTTAACAGTTGGGAAAATTAATGGTGCACCATATGCAGGTGGAGGAAAAGGTAGTGCTTATACTGGTGGATTTGGTATTGATATCAGTGCTAAAAATGAAATAAGTGTTGCTGGAACAGATTCTTTATATGCTCTTGATAAAAGTATATATATGGGACCAGATTATGGTTGGAACCTGAGTGATTCGCATAACCCCATCACTGGTATATATTATGCAAGTAGCGGTCAAATCGTAGTAGTCGCAGATAAATATAAGCCAAGTCTTTTAAGAGGAACTACAATTAATATTGGTCAAGCAAGTGTTACATCAAATATCAAGATGCCATCTCTTGCTCCAAGTAGTGGAACTAATTATGTAACCATAAATAGTGATGGTACTCTTAGCACTACATCAAGTGGTGGAAAAGGCGAAAAAGGTGATAAGGGTGATCCTGGTCCACAGGGTGAACGTGGTCCACAGGGTCCAAGAGGTGAAAGCTCTAATTCATTACAAGATGGTGGATATTATGTAAATCTTGAGAATTCAGGTAGTGAGTATTTACGTCCTGGGACTTGTGACAGCGTTAGATTAGGATCATCTGGAGTCCGATGGCGAACAGTTTATGCAACAGAGCTATATGCTAGTGACGGTACAGTACATACATCAGACAGAGATTTTAAATATGATATAAAAAATATTGATAATAGATACAAAAATGTGTTTTTAAATTTACAACCACAAATTTTTAAATACAAAGAATCTGTAAATAATTATAGTCATATTGGCTTTATCGCTCAAGATTGTGATGCACTTTGTATAAAGAATCATATTGTTGGTGATGAATGGGGATTTGTTAGAATAGAACAAGACGATGATATTAATATTGCAGGAAAAAAAGAACATTTCTGTTTAATGTACGATGAATTACATGGTCTCGAAGTA
The DNA here is from genome assembly GCA_934454215.1 of uncultured Clostridia bacterium. Lineage (GTDB taxonomy): Bacteria > Bacillota > Clostridia > UBA1381 > UBA1381 > Ornithomonoglobus_A. The sequence continues at coordinate 949 of CAKSGG010000302.1, read as the reverse complement.
ATGATGATTCAAGAGAATTATCATAGAATCAACCATTTAGAAAAACAAAACATATCTCTTAAATCTGAAAATCAATCTCTCAAAAATGAAATTCTTATGCTTCAAGGACAACTCTCTCTTATCACTCAGCGATTACAAGAATTGGAGGAAAAATTATGTTAAAAATTAGTGAAACAAGAAATGTATCCGGTCAGGTTATGATCGGTGAAGGCGAAAAAGCAAAGCAGGTTGCATATCTCAATGCATCTGTAAGCAAAGATGGCAATGTAAATATTAATAAAACAATTCAGGATAAAGAAGTTTTTAAAGAAAACAAAGAAGCAGTTCTAAAAGACTTTACAGAGTTTGAAACATTCGTATATGGAATTATTCCTGAATAAATAAAAGGCCATGAGTGATCATGGTCTTTTATTATGTAAAGAAGGTGAAATATTTGACCAAACAAGAATATGAACTTGAATTAAAGAAAATCAAAGAAAAAAATCAACAGATTGAGATGAAACAGAATCTGAAAGCTGCAAAGGTTAAGAGATTTAACATCCCAAAGGTTTCTACCAGTAAATTGATTCTTATTGCAGTACTTCTACTCAATCTGCAGATTATTCATTTCGTAGAGAAAGCAATCATGACATATGGTGATTTATCTGCCCTCTACGCTCTCATTGCTATTCCGGCAACACTTGTTCCTACCATTTGGGCTTATTACTCAAAAGCTAAGGCTGAAAATTTGGCAGACTCTGGCTATGTTTATGAGGCTCGAATGGCAGAACTAAACAAACAAGACACTTCTGATGATGAAGCTGTCGGTTAGGAGGAAATTATGGATATTAAACAGGGTATTCAGGACGTATTATATCTGATCATCACTGGTATTCTTCCACTCTTAATCACTTATGGAATACTCTTCCTGAAAGTAAAGATTAAGGAACAGGAAAAGAACTTGGAAAAT
>CAKSGG010000301.1 GCA_934454215.1 uncultured Clostridia bacterium | reverse complement strand
CGTACCGTCAGCGGATACTTTGATTATATCGAAGATTTGACTGAACGCGAAAACACTTTTACTATGCAGGAATTTGCCGATAGTATAAATGAATTTTTGGCTTTCCGCCGTTATGATATTTTGCCCGACAAGGGAAAAATTTCGCGTAAAGATGCCGAGAAAAAAGCTTTTGCGGAATATGATATTTTCAATAAAACCCAAAAAATTGAATCGGATTTTGATAAAGAAACGGAAAAATATTTGAAGGGTACAAAATAGATTGGGGGGTGATGTGAGTGGAAAAGGTAAAAATAGGAAACTACGTAAAACAAATAAGAGGGGTATCTTATAAACCAAACGATTTGCATAATGATTTAAACAGTGATAGTGTAATCTTACTTCGAGCAAACAATATAAATGAAGGCAAAATCAACTTTGATGATATTGTGTATGTTGATAAATCAAAGGTGAAAAAAGAACAGTATTTAAAAAAAGGCGATATATTAGTTTGCGCTTCAAGCGGTAGCAAGGAGTTAGTAGGAAAAGCGGCATTTATAAATAAAGATTATGCTGTAACATTTGGCGCTTTTTGTAAGTTGATAAGACCCAAGGATTGTATTGCTGGATATTTGGGGCATTATTTCAATAGTCAAATGTATAAAGAAAAAATTTCTTCTCTTGCATTAGGAGCAAATATTAACAATATTAGAAATGAGCATATTGACGAACTTCTCATCTATCTACCAAATAAAGCGGAACAACAAAATATATCAATACTTTTAGATGAAGTTAGTGATTTAACTGACAAACGAAAAAAACAGCTTGAAAAATTGGACGAGCTTGTCAAATCCCGATTTATCGAGATGTTTGGAGACATCGTGCTTAATCCGTTTAGTTGGGAAAAAGATTACCTTGGTGTAGTTTGCGATGTCCGGGACGGGACACATGATTCCCCACATTACCACAGTACCGGCTTTCCCCTTGTAACATCAAAGAATGTAACTGGCGGAAAAATAGATTTAACGGATTGTTCTTTGATAAGCGAAGCGGAATTCAATAAAATAAATGAGAGGTCTAAGGTCGACATGGGCGATATTATAATGCCCATGATTGGTACGGTTGGGAAACCTGTTATTGTTAACGTAAAGCCGAACTTCGCTATAAAGAACGTATCGCTCATTAAGTTCAAGGACAATTCGAGAGTGTTAAACACCTTCATTCGTTCTCTATTGCAGTCTGATTACTTTGATGATGCCGTTTTGAGCAAGATTAGAGGGGGAACGCAAAAATTCATTTCTCTTGGTGATATTAGGAAACTTGTTGTCATTGTTCCACCAATGGAATTACAAAACCAATTTGCCGACTTCATCGAACAAGTCGACAAATTGAAATTTGAAATTAAGCAAAGCCTTGAAAAGTTGGAATTATTAAAAAAAGCACTGATGCAAAAATATTTTGGATAAAGGAGAATTTAAGATATGAGTGAATATGAAATGAAATTAGATGTCGAACTGAAAAATAATTATGAAAAAGCTAAACAGGATTTAATTAAAGCAAGATTATCGTTTGATAAACTTACTACTCAAGAGAAGGAAAAATTAATTACAGAGGCTTTTGGTATTGAGACAATGCAATATTTAATAAATATTTTAAGTAGGTGAAATAAATGGATATCGGAACAGTTGTAAATATTATACTCGCTATTCTCTCGTTTTTCTTAACTGTAATCTCTATTGTTACAGTTGTTATAACATTGAAACAAAATAATAAAATGTTAGAATCAAGTTCAAGACCATACATTGTAGCATATTTAGTATATCAAGAAGCTCCAAGTCATATTTATCTGTGTATTAAAAATTTTGGTAATACAAGTGCTATAGTTAAATCTCTAAACATAAATCCTACACTATCATTACATAAAAAGTCCTGCAATGATGTAGCAAATAACACTATGCTCGCACCACAACAGCAAATTCACTTTCTTGTATCAAATGATGACAAGGAAAAAATAACCCAAGAACAAATGTATGCCTTTTTTGTAAATATTGAATATAAAGATTGTTGTACTAAAAAAATCTACAGAGAATCATATGATATAAATATGGAATATGTAATGACAGTACTTTCTGTTCAACATAGTAAATCAAACTTTACACCTGAGCAAAATGCCTTATTCAACATTGAACGGATACTTGATTATAGTAAGAATAACAATATGTAATATTAAGCAGGTGAACCATAATGACAAACTTTGATTTTTTAAAATCCGAATCGAAATTTGCCGCATTTGCAGATGTGGCTATTTCCGCTGAAAAGATTTTAAATATTGATATAGCTGCGTCTGTTTTAAACTGCCGTCGGGCTATGGAATTTGCGGTTAAGTGGATGTATTCGGTTGACAAAGATTTGGAAATGCCTTATGACACCACATTGGTGGCTTTAATGAGTACCGAGGAATTTCGTGATGTTGTAGGGAGTGATCTTCTTTTCAGAATGACATATATCCGCAAGCGCGGAAATGAGGCTGCTCATTCGGGAAATAAAATCTCTATTGAACAAGCAAAGCTTTGTATAGAAAATCTTTACATATTTATGGATTTTGTGGCTTGCTGTTACTCGGAAAAATATAACGATATCATAACTCCATTTGACAAAACACTTCTTGAAAATCCGGGTGAAGATGTTGCAGACAAGCAAAAGGAACTTGATTTTGAGAAACTAATCGCTGAAAACAAGGCGTTAAAAGATGAGCTTACCGCGCGCCGTGCCGAGCAGCAGCAGACCTATGTTCCTAAGCCCCTCGATTTGTCCGAGTATAAAACCCGAAAAATATATATTGATACAATGCTTTCCGAGGCTGGTTGGATTGAGGGCAAAAACTGGGTGAATGAGGTTGAACTGCCCGGTATGCCGAACAAATCCGAGGTTGGCTATGCAGACTATGTTTTATATGACGATACACACAAGCCTTTAGCCGTTGTTGAGGCAAAGCGCACATGTGTTGATGTGTCAAAAGGCAGACAACAGGCAAAGCTTTATGCCGATATTATAGAAAAGCAGTATGGCAGACGCCCGATTGTTTTCTTAACGAACGGCTTTGAAACAAGGATCGATGACGGGCAGTACCCCGAAAGAAAAGTTGCGGCAATTTATTCGAAGCGTGATTTGGAAAAGCTTTTCAACCTCCGCAGAATGAGGATGAGCCTTAAAAATGTGACCGTTGATAAAAATATTGCCGGGCGCTATTATCAGGAGGGCGCCATTAAGGCGGTTTGCAATGCATTTGACGAGAAGAACCGCAGAAAAGCGTTACTTGTTATGGCAACAGGCTCCGGTAAAACAAGAACGGTCATTGCACTTTGCAAAGTCCTTTTGGAGCGTGGATGGGTCAAAAACATTCTGTTTTTGGCTGACAGAACCTCGCTTGTTACTCAGGCAAAGCGTGCATTTGTAAATTTGCTTCCCGATTTATCGGTTACAAACCTGTGTGAAGAAAAAGATAATTTTGCGGCGCATTG
>CAKSGG010000300.1 GCA_934454215.1 uncultured Clostridia bacterium | reverse complement strand
GACCTACGCCGTGCTCTACCGGACCAAGACCCCCGCCACCAAGCTGGCCGCCTGCGTCTCCCCCCTGACCTACACCCACCAGAGCGACGCCCTGGCCGTCACCGCCGCGTGAGAACAAAAAGATACATTTTCACTTCGATAATGCGAGTCGCAACAGAAAAACCCAGTGAAATATACTTGAAATCTGGGTTGGGTATGGTATGATAAAACCATCAAAGGAAATCGTTCCCCGCCCCGCGGCGACCCGACGCCGCGGCAACGGGGGGATAGGGTCTCAAGCCCCCCCCAAGGTCAGGAGAACGAACATACTGCACAAACCCGATCTGTGCGTCTCGCAAGAAGTGGAAGTTTGTACAGACAAAGGCAAACCCGGCGAAAGCCGGGGACGCAAAGCCAAGGGCCTACCCGGGACGCAACCCCTATCCTTCCCCGCAAGGCAGCCGGTTACCAACACAGCACTACCTTCTTCGAGCCTGCACGCTCAAAGGAGGTAATTTTTTATGTTTGAAAAGAAGAGAGGAAAGCGCTTCTTGGCCAGCGTTATGGCCCTTGTCATGCTCCTTTCTCTGGCACCCGTTGGCGCTCTAGCCGCTGAAAACAAGGACCAGCAGGAAAACCCCCCTGTGACCCTGCCCGCCGACGAGTCCAACCCGAAGCCCGTTATGACGGACGAAGAAAACACGGAAAACACTAACGAAGAAACTACGCCCCCCCCCAGCAATGAGAGTTATACAAGAACACATGCTGATAACAATGCTTCTCCTTTTGGTTTAAGTTGGAATACACCTCTTAAGATAAATGATATTTCTTTATCCAAGAGCGAATGTGAGAACTGTGACGTTTATTATTATGAGACTGGTAGCACCGAACTGACACAGTTCGATGGAACTATTACTCACAGCAATCAGCCTGTACCATACGGCATTGTGTTTTTTGTAGCTCCCCATGATGGGTACGCATTGACGAATATTACTGCAAACACAAAAAATGCAGAGTTTTTCTCAATTGCGAACAATGATGATATTTCTCAGACAGAGTTTTACACAAAAAAATCTAATACCGGCGATATTACACCGGTGGAAAAACTCCTCAAGGCTAATTTTAATAGCACTACTCTGAGCAATTTAGTTACAGAAGCAAGAACCCAAAAAAATTGCGTTGCTGCATTTATCTATTCTCGATCTGGTAGTGATAACAATAACATTTCTGCTGACTTGAGCTTCTACGCGAAGAAACTGGCAACCTTGGAAAAGAAAGTTGATGGTGTAACACGTAACGGCGAAGAACTTAATTTACAGACTGACAGAGTTCATGCAAACGATATTATTACATATTCCTTTACGGTGACTTACTATCAGGGAACAGATTCAATTGCTTATAACAACATTCAAGTTACTGATTCTCGTGTTACTGATCCTCAGACAATGACCTTCAATGGACCTTCTAGAGGGAAGACTACGGAAACGAAAACAGCTACCTATCGTGTTACGGAACAAGACATTATCAGTGCAGCGCAGAATGAGGATAAGCTGATTAACACAGCTACGTTGACTTATACTTATAAAGCTCCTTATAATGATGGCGCATATACTGTAAGCGATACTGCTACGGCAAATGTGACTACTGTAGGTACGGTGTCTTATGAGTACACAGGGACAGTGCCTGATGGTGTCGCAAATCTCCCCACTACTGCAAGCCATGAAAAGAATGAGCAAGTAAGGGTTGCTGATCGTCCTAATAATATTACTGGTTATACATTTGAAGGCTGGACGGCACCTGCTGATGTAACAGTTAATAGTGACGGCTATTTTGCAATGCCCGATAAATCCATTACCTTTACTGGAAAGTGGATAGCAAACAAGTATAAAGTTACCTATAAAGATGGAGATACACCTCTTGACAATCTTTCGGAAGATGTAGCATATGGTACAGATGTTACTGTAAAGTCTTATAGCAAGGACGGCCACAAGCTCACCGGTTGGGTGGATGGAGATAATCGATCTTATGGTGTAAATGATACCTTCACTATGCCTGACAAGGACGTGACTCTTACCGCTGTGTGGGAGCCGGTTACTCCTACTAAGCCTGAGACAGAAACGGTAGATGCAAAATACTTTATATTGATTCCTCGCGCTAAACCTACGAGTGGTGCGGATCAGGGTTCCTCCATGTACCTGCCGAATGAGAATTATGATGGCGGTGTTAGAGGAGCTGGCTTAGGTGGCTATTCTGGTAAATTAACAAAAGCAGGCGCAGAGATTGCAAAAGACAAATGGCTATTCAATGCGGATGGAGTTGATCCGAATAATACCTATTTGATTTTGCCTGCTGTTACGAATGAATCTCAAGGATTAGGTTACTTTGATAAGCAGAACTGGACAGAGGGCACAGATGGGAAATATACCTATACCTATAAGGGGTCTGAGGATATTGCAATCAAGGGTAATCCTTTTGAGATTTTAGGCCAGGACTTTGATGCAAACAATATTGAAATTGTTTGGTATGTTATTAAAAATCAAGCAGACGGCTATCATGTGGATGGTTATGTTAAGGGTATTCCGATTACATTGACTTACCATGAAAACTTTGGAGATTCCGATGCTACAGTTCGGATTGACAATAAAACTGAAAGCGAGTTGCTTCGGTCCGGTGATAAAGTAACAATTGAAAACTATAGCACGGTATTTACCAGTGACGCAACTAAACATGAGAGCTGGCAGTTTAAGGGCTGGTTCACAAAGGATAACCAGGAGTATAAACCGGGAGAGACTACGCTGATTAATAGTGTGGACCTTTATGCCCGCTGGACAAAGAGCTATGATGTGGTAACTCACTTTATGGATGCCAATGGTGTCCAGACGGCTGAACGGACAAAGTCTAATTTAAGCGGTGTACATGGTACCCTGCTGAAAGATATGGTTCTTCCTCTCAATCAGGCTGATATGGATGGCATCACCGGCAATTACGTCTATGTCCCCAGCGAGACCAAATATTCTGTTGACAACAAGGATAGAGGCTTGGTAGGTAACGCTACCTTTACTGAAGCCAACACCGTAATCCACCAGTATTATTATCTGGACGAAACCGGAGATCTTGGTGAGGACGAGAAAGGTAATCCTACCGACAAGAAGGATGGTATCCCCGATGCTTGGCAGTACAAGGTCACCTTCAAGGTGGTCAACGGTAGCTGGAACGACAAGACCAACGAAGCAATCGTGAAGTACGTCACCAAGAAGGACGCAGCAGGTAAGGATAGCGCAACCGGTACGGCAACGCTGGCTGATGTCCCCGCTGTGGGCAACGAACCGAACAGCGGCTACAGAGCCTCCGGCAGCTGGGATGAGACCCCCTCCGTTGGTTTGGAAATCAAAAAAGACACGGTGTTTACCTTCACCTACTTCAGAAGAAGTAGCAGCGGCGGTAGCTCCCGGCCCTCTACGCCTACGGTTACTATCCCTGATAATGTGCCGACTGGTCTGAACGGGACCGACCACTACGCTTATATCATTGGCTACGGCAACAACGACGTGCGGCCCCAGAACAATATTACCCGCGCCGAGGTGGC
>CAKSGG010000299.1 GCA_934454215.1 uncultured Clostridia bacterium | reverse complement strand
CTGTAGCTGTTGAAAAAGCAGTATTGCAGGACGGGGAAGGGAATGAACTGACCGGACTTTCGGGTGGAACGGAAATTGCCGGACATGTGCGGTGCGCGGATTTCACCGGAAACGGTAAAGACTTGACAGCGCTTATATGTGTCTACGATGCCGATGGTATTATGACTGATGCGGCAGTAAGTGAAATAAGAATAACTTTGCCGCAGGACGGCAGTTTTGCGGACATCGTAACGGGAGTAATTACGCTCCCTGATGATATTACCGGATATAAGGTTAAACTTCACATAATTGACGGCTTTTCAAAATTAAATGCATACATAAACAGTCCGGAATTTGAGGAGGGAAGCTTATGAGAATTATACGAAAAGGCATGCTGTTTCTCATAATAACGGTTATAATTGCCGGACTGTTGCCGTGCGCTGCTTTGGCGGAAGAATATACTGCTGCGGATTTGTACCCCGAGGAGGTTATGAACTGGAGCGAAGAAACGAAAACTCATCAGCGTGAGGCAACAAAAATTCAGTATGACAATATATTAAAGGCAATTGCTGACGGAAAGGACGGATATACACTGCCGAAAGGGGATTACCGTGTATATAACGATTATGTGGGCAAATTTATTTTAAGAGACGCCGAAAATTTTGTGCTGGATTTTTCGGATTCAACACTTTGGGTTGAAGGCTGGAGTACAGCTCTGGAAATTTACTCCTGTAAAAATCTAACCGTAAAAAACCTTAAAATAGATTATGATCCGCTGCCGTATATTCAAGGTACGATAACTGCTGTCGACAAGGAAAACAGTACAGTGGATTTACTGCTTGATAACGGTTCGGCATATCCCGACGAAAGCTGGTGTGCACATGACGGCTCAATGATGAAGTTTATATTGTTCGGTTCTGACGGAAATATGCTTGCGTCGAGAATGAATTGGACGGCGGATAAGGGCTATACAATTATTGACGATAACCATATCCGGGTAAAACATAAAAGCGACTACACGTTTAAAGATAAGGGCAGCGAACAGGTTGTTCCGGGAATTAAAGCGGTAATACCCTGGCGGAGAGGCGAGGGCGCAATAGTTTTGGATTACAGCGATTACTGTGTTCTTGAAAAAATTGACATGTACACTTCGCAGGGAATGGGAATCCGCCCGCATTACGGAAAGGGCGGTCACCTGTTTAAAGAGTGCAGATTCATTCCAAGACCGGATACGGGCAGACTTTTAAGCACCAATGCCGATTCATGGCACGGATATATGATGGAGAATGCCGGAACGATTGACGGCTGTGTTTTTGAGCATCAGGCAGACGACGGCATTAATGCAAATGCATTTATGCATTTTGTGTATGAGATAATTGATGAAACACATCTGTTTATTGCAACATATTACGGCGAAGTGCTTAAGGCGGGAGAGGAACTCAATTTTATCGATTTGGAAAACGGTAAAAGGCTTGGTACAGCCGTAATAAATAAAATAACAACGGTTGACGATTCTTTGCTTGTAAACAATGTAATGCAGATACCGACAGCGATTGCTGCGGAACTGGGAATAAGAAACCGAGGCCCGTATTTAAATTGTGCAATGTATTATGTGGAGCTTGATACCCCGGTTACGGTTAAGCATTTTGATTTTGTGTGCCCTAAGTATGAAAATTCGCAGTTCACCGTTAAAAATTCACGTTTTTACGACTCGGTAGCTCATGGGATTTTAAGTAAAATTTCAAATACCACTATCGAAAACTGCTATTTCGGAAGAAATTCAGAGGGTGCCGTGAAAATTGAAAGCAACAGATATTGGTTTGAAGGTTCGACCGATATTACAAATGTAAAAATCAAAAACAACACTTTTGAAAGCAACTCAAAAAATTATTTCTCCAATGAAGAAGAAATTATTATCAATATTAATTTCTCAAATACCGATTACACGCATATAAAGGGTGTTGAAATTACGGGGAATAAATTTATTAATCCAAATTCCTCGATACTTTTGGCAAAGAATATGGAGGATTTCAAATTCAATAATAATACTGTTGAATGGAATGATAACAGGATTGTAAAGAAATACAACGATTTTGATACACTTATGGAAATAGGCGTATCAAAAAATGTTGATATAAGCGGAAATGAATTGGTCAATAAGCCGGATTATATAACCAACATAGCGGATATTGCAGGCAGCGCGCAGAATGTGACGGAGTAGTGAGGAGGTCAGTATGAAAAAAATAATAAGTTTTTTAATTGTATTTACATTACTTATCATGAACGTCAATTGTGTCAGCGCGGAAGAAACAGAGCTTCATGCTCCGAACGGACTCAGAGTAATTGCAAAAAGCAGTACAGCTGTTACACTGATGTGGGATCCTGTTGAAAAGTTTGACACCTTTGGTGGATATAACATATATGACGGAGGGAAACTTGTTGCCTCCTCTATAATCGAAGGCAGCAATGGTATTAAGAACTATCATGTACTGAGCGGATTGGAGCCGGGTTCGGTTCATGTATTCCGAGTGGCGGTATATGATACCCGGGGAAATGTATCAAGAGCCGGCATGCCGGTTATTGTTAAGACATCAAGCGGTTTTGAGAGAGAAAACATTGCACACGGGAAAAAAGTTTCCGCAAGCAGTGAGGTTTCGGCGGACTACAACGTAAGACGTATTGTGGACGGAACAACAGGCAGTTTGCGCCTTCCCAGCGGCGGAGAACAAAGAAATATATGGCGTTCTTCCAGAAAAAATACCTCGGAGTGGGTTATGATAGATCTCGGAAAATCAACATATATTGATGAAATTGTGATAAAGCATATAGGCGTTACCGCAACAACGCTTGATTTGCAGAATTTAAAGGATTATACAATATACGCAAGCAATGACAAAGAGCAATGGGATACACTCTTTGATGTTAAGGACAATACGGCAAAGGAAACATCGTATACGCTGAAAGAATCAAAACTTTACCGATTTATAAAGATTTTAATAACGGGATATAACAGAGCAACGGGAAACGATGCTTTATGTGCAGATATATCGGAAGTTGAAGTATATAATGATATAACCAAAACACCGACTGAAGAAGAATTGAGTGCAATATCATATATGGATATTCCGGAAATAGGCTACAGTATTCCGAGAAGAAATCCGCCGGCAATTGCAAATGCCGTCTTTGCGGACAGTGCTGTCACAATAGACGCAAAGGCAGAGGAAGAAATCTGGAAAAAGGCAGAAGTCTATACCGTTAAAAAACCTCTTGAGGCGGACAGCGAAGCTCAGGTAACATTCAGAACAGCGTGGGATTCGAAAAATTTATATGTGTTTGTAGATGTAAAAGATGCGAATCTTTTTGCGGATTCAAAAAATATATGGGACGATGATTCTATCGAGATTTATATAGACGCACTTTGCAACCGATCGGCAAAATTCGAAAAGGACGACGCACAGCTTTCAATCAATACAAAAAATGAAATGCGATATAATATCGGCGGAACGGTAGCCTATGAACCGGGAAGTGATTCCGGCGTAAAGCACGCTGCTGTGATTACTGACGACGGCTGGACTCTTGAGGCTGCTATACCG
>CAKSGG010000298.1 GCA_934454215.1 uncultured Clostridia bacterium | reverse complement strand
CGTGTTGTGTTTCATCAGGTCTCTGATTGTCTGCCTGCCGTGCTTTAAGTCCGGCAGTTTTCCTTTGCGGTGATTTAGGTAAACGGAAATCGCTTTTGCAAGCGTCCGCCCGGTAATCTTGCTGCCGGATATGGCAAGCGCAATCGTTTTCTTTTCAATTTCTTCCTGCAATAAGCAACACCTCCTTGAAAATTTTAGGTATGAAAAAAGGCAACCCGTATGGATTGCCTTGAAAGCTATTATACAATTTGATTTATACAATTCAACTTTCTATATTTTGACCTTTTGCAAACTTTTGAAACGCATTTTTAGCATTATCCAATAATGCCGCAAGTGAATCTCCGATGCATTCTCACTTTGCCATCAGATAACTTTCATCAACCCTGCCACATATCTCATCAAACGATACAGAGTCGTCTAAAATAATGGTGTACCAATGTTTTTTATTCATATGCCAACCGGGATAAAAAAGCTTATTATCAATGAGTTTTTCAAGCAATTCCGGCTTACACCGCAAGTCAATAATTTCGACAACCTCATCAGATGAAATGCCGAGCTTTTTCTTTTGCACGGTCAAAATTGTGGCATACCACTTTTGATTATCTTTTCTTCGCCAAATTGCATTGTCGGGGAATTTATCCCACAAAAATTCCAGTTCATCGCCATATTTTTCACGAATATATTTTATAAGCTTCAATGACTGCTCCGCCTTAAAAATACTTGTTTCGTAGCATTTTTCAGCAATTTCATTCAGAACTTTTTCTATTGATGTGCGGACATCTCCCACAAATGCCCCTTGCGCTTCGGTTTTATACAAAACATATTCTTCACCGCTTTCGGTTTCTGTAAGCGTAGTTTCTGCCTTGCCTGTTTTATCTATATGGATATGCAATGCAAAATCACCGTCAAAAATATTTGTGGTGTAAATATATTCATTCTTGTTTTTTGAAAAGCCGTAGTCTATCAGTTTTTCATAATTAGGCTTCTTTCTCAAAAATATATCTTCAAACATAATAACACCATTCCTTGCAAATGTTCTATTATGCGTATTATACCACAAAAGCGGCGAGAAAGCAATCGTTCCCGACTGCTTTCTCTACTTTGCACAAAAATTATTTTACCCAAGTTTCATTGTCTGTGCCTGTAACGCCGATATGTGTGTTCGCTGATTCTTCTATTGCATAAAACGCCCAATGTGAATTGTTTTTAAGGTCGGTAAATTTATTTAGCGACGAAAGATTTTTATTGATATACCCCTCGTCTGCAATTCTGCCTGTCGCCTTGTTTACGACGGTTACGACCTCCGCACGGGTAATAGCGTTATCGCCTTTGAATGAGCCGTCAGCGTAGCCATTAAGCCAGCCTGCGTGTTTTGCATAAGCAATGTCAGCATACGCCCAATAGTTATTTGCAATATCAGTATATTTCACTGTGTAGCTGCCTTTTTTGACATCATTAAACAATGCGTCAAAGCGTACCGTCATAGCCACAAATTCCGCACGGGATATATTTTCGTCCGGCTTAAAGGTGTTATTGTCATAGCCTTTGATAATACTGTATTTTTCGATATATCCGATAAACTTTGAATACCATTCATTTGACTTGACATCTGCAAAATCGGATTTGCCGCTTATTTTTTCGCCTTTCTGCTCTGAAATAAGTCTTGCGAAAATTGCCGCTGCTTCTGCACGGCTCATATTGTTATCGGGGCGGAAAGTTCCGTCCTCATAACCGAAAATATACGCCGTATGTGTTTTTCCCGGAATTGTTACAACACCGTTTTTATCTGTCGTTCCTGTTGCTTCGCCTTTATTTCTGTCTTTGAGAATTACAGAAGTTCCGGCTTTTGCGTTGCCCTTGTTATCGGTTACGGTAACAGTATAAAAGTTTCCGTTGTCGAGCGTTTTTCCATTCGGCAGAGTAATTGTTAAATTGCCTTTGCTGTCGGTCCTCTTTGAGAAGTTTGTAACGGCTTTTCCGTCCTTGTCGGTGATTTTTACATTTACGGTTGTGGAATATCCGCCGCCGGAGCTGCCTCCTCGACCGCCGCCACCGCCGGAAGATGAGCCGCCGCCACCTGTTGACTTGACGGGAAGTGTAACCTTGCCGTTTGCGTCGGTAGCTGCCGTCTTTTCGGTTGTCTTGTCCTTAATAGTAACCGATACACCTTTTACTGCCTTATTTTCTTTATCAAGAACGGTTACGGTTGTCTGATTTGAAGTTGTGAGCGTATGCGTATCGGGAAGTGTAACGGTAATTTTGCCGTCCTTAATTTCTATAAAGGCGTTTTCAATCTTGTCCTTTGTGTCCTCAACCGTGATGTTATATTCTGCTTTGGTGTCCTCTGTGTCCTCCTTTCCGTCACCGTCGGTATCCTTGCCCGGTATAGTTTCGGAAATGTCGGTTTTGCCGTCTTTATCGGTAATGCCCTCGCTTGCAGGGGGAATATAGATTTTACCGTCTTTGTCGGTAACAGCCGTTACGGTTTTAGGAGCAGCCGCATTTTCATTTTCCGCAGTTTCGGAAACGGTTTCTTTTACGGTTACGGAAATATCCTTAACACCCTTGTTATCCTTATCAAGCACGGTTACGGTTATTCTGTTGCTATGCTCAATTTTTATATTTTCGGGAAGTAAAACCGAAATTGTACCGTCAGCAGTTAAGGTTATATATGCGTTTTCGATTTTTGACTTTACATTCTCAACGAGAATTGTATAGCTGCCGACTTTTGCAATGCCGTCCTTGTCTGTTTAGTCCTCGCTCATAGGCGGCACAACGATTTTTCCGTTTTCGTCTGTCTTGTCCGTAATTGATTTTTCCGCAGCGTCAGAAACGGTAACGGAAATATCTTTCAGCGGAGCGCCGTCCTTATCAAGAACGGTTACGGTAATACGGTTTGCATAATCAATCATACTTTCCGCCGGAAGTTTTACGCTGAAAGAATTGTCCTCGTTCAGCGTTACAAGAGCGTTTTTGATATAGCCTTTTTCGCCATTTACAAAAACATAATAATTCTGTAAATTGACCTTTACGTCTTTATCGGTAAGTCCCGAATTTACGGGCGGTACGGTCAGCTTTCCGTACATATCGGTCGTGCCTTTTTCGATATAGTCCTTGTCGGCTATTACAATTACCGAAACGCCCTTTTGCGGATTGCCGTTCTGGTCGGTAACTGTGATGATTGCCGGGCTGTCCTGTGTCAAAATTAAACCGTTGGGCAGCTTTACAACAATGTTATTGCTTTCGCCAATATATGTTTCGCAGTTCGGGATTGTAACATTGAGCTTATCTGTAACCTTGATAACATAGGTAAATTTGCTGTCACCGTCGTCTTTTCCGATAGTTCCGTTATCGTCGCCTGTTGAGGATTTTTTGTCGGGTGCGATAAACTGTCCGTTTTCATCTGTTACACCTGTTGCATTATTGCCGTTGTCGTCTGTAACAAAGATATTCAAACCTGTTGCCGCCGTCTGATTTTCGGTATTGAATACAGTTACCGTTGTTCTGTCCGCAAAGTCAAGCAGTCTGTTTTTCGGCAAGCGGATTGAAATGTTATCGTCCTTGTCAATCGTGA
>CAKSGG010000297.1 GCA_934454215.1 uncultured Clostridia bacterium | reverse complement strand
ACACAATTCTTTCCCTGCTTCCGGCGGGAAAATCAAAACAGTTTGCGCTTACAACGCAAATGGCAAGCAGTAAAAAAATTTTGAAAAGGAGATTTATTATGATTAAGAACAAAAAAACAACAAGCAGATTTATGTCGGTCGTATCCGCTGTTATTGCCGTTATTATGATTTCGACAACGGTTTTTGCGAGCGGAATATTATCGGATTTGACGACTGATGATTACACTGTTGAAATTACAAACAACGGTGAAAAAATTGAACTTAATAACAAACCCTTTATCGAAAACGGCGAGGTATATGTTCCGCTTAGGGAAGTAATTGAAAAGAGTATTTCAAAAGACGACGGTGTGGCTGATATAAAATGGAATGACGGAACAATAGATGTAGCTATTGCATACTATCAAGGCGAAAGCGGAATGTATCGTCTTAAAATCGGAGACAGACTTATGTGGTTGCAGCATTTCTCATATAAAGATTATGAAAATATTTCTGTTAATTATGACGATATTATCGCTGCAATGGGCTTGGAAGGACAGCCGCCAATATTAAAATCATCAACAACTTATGTTACATTAAAGTATGCAAGTTATATGCTGTACGGCTTTACAAATAGGCGTGATGAAAATAATGAACTGTATGAACTTACATATAATGTTTATGACAAAAACGGTAATAAGATAAATCTTCAGCCGTTCAGCGATGAAGAGGTTGCTGCTGCAAAAGCTGTTGTAGAGGAATATTTCAAAGCGGCAAACGAAAAAGGAAAACGGGGAGAGCTGAATACATTAACATCATGGCATGATGCCTCAAATGTTGTTTTAACCAGCGACATTGACGTAATTGTAACTTTAAATGATATACAATATGACGCCAATGACCCGGAGAGGGAAAGTTATGTCACAAATGGCAGAGGAAGTGTTTATAACGTTACGGTTGACAATGTAATTGTATTTAGAGTTGACTACGATGTAAGCGTTCCTCAAGGCGGAGATGCGGGAGCATATAGTGAGGGTAATTACAATGACTGGAAAATGATTTTAGTTCGTGACGGCAAAAACGGAAAATGGCTGATTGACGATATGGGTTATTAAACAAAAGACCTTGCAGAAATAAAATCTGCAAGGTTTTTTAGTGCCCAAATGATATTGATTTTATTTTGAAAATATGATATAATTTAAATAATGCAGGTTTATCTGAATTAATCTATACTTTTTGCTAAGGAGAAATTTTATGAACGTATTTAAAACCGCATATAAAGTGAAAAGAGAAAACAGCGAGGAAATATATAAAGGGTTTGGATTTCGCCATTTGTCTGATGTTACTCAGTATTATGTTCACCCAAATAATCAATCGTATGACGGAACAACTACACTTTGCCAGCCTATCGGTGAGGCAATATCTTTATTTTCACTGTTGCTTTTGAGTATTTCCGAGCAAGACAGCGGAATAAAGGGCGATATATGGCTTAACGATGAAAAAGATACGGCATTTATATATATTAGTCTTTCTGACGACTGGCGCTCTAACGGAGTGGTAGAAAGTAAAATTTATTCTTACCGTGCGTTATGCGATAATGATAATATTATAATTTCGGCATATGACGAATATGATAACTTTATTGAAGGAAATATGGAACAGCTTCAGCCGTTATATAAATTATTGCCGTTATTCACCGTATTGCTGACAAAGGAGATTAATAACAATGACGATATAAACAGGCTTGTTTTTGATTATATCGAAAATCCGGCGGCAGATACGTTTGTGAACATACATGAGGATTTCTATCAAAATCACAAGTTTGATGAATATGATGTTGATTATTACAATTTGAAGGATTATTCACTAAAAGATTTTACATCTTACAGCGGTACATATAATACTGTAAAGGAAAATAAAAAAGCAATAAAAGAAGTGCATAAAATTGATATAAAAGAGTTTGATACCAATGAATTTACAAGTGAACAGATAAGCTGTATTCCCGAATTGGGGGAAGAATTTATTCTCCCGCATGAGCTTTCGGGAATATGCAATGCGGTCGTTTCGGGAGACTGTACAGCGGTGCTTCTGCACGGACCTGCCGGAACCGGCAAAACAATTTCATGTAAGCTTATATGCCGTGAAACTAAGCTTCCTATTATGGAAACAGTGAACTGTACGGAAAATCTTGACGAGTTTGTTTTAGGCAAATATATTCCCGATGGCGAAAAAATAGTTTTTAAAGAAAGCTATGTGACAAAAGCTGTCCGTGAAGGCGGTGCGGTGGTGTTTGAGGAAATTAACTTTGCAAAGCCCGCACATCTTGCTTTTCTCAATTCCTTGTTGGATGATAACGGATTTGTACGTCTTGATAACGGAGAAACCGTAAAAAGACATAAAAATTTTAGATTTTTCGCCACCATGAATTTGGGATATTTCGGTACTAAGGAGCTTAATCAGGCTCTTTATAACAGATTTAACGGGATTGTGGAGATAGCGGCGTTGTCGGATGAAGCGATAAAAAGAATGCTTGCCGCAAGAGTCCCCGAATGTAAAGAGTTTACTGATAAGCTTCTTGGCGTATATCATAAAATTAAGAAGAAAATCGAAACTGAAGAATTGGATATTGTCATATCCCCGAGAAATCTTGAAAATTGGGCGAGACTTGCGAAATTTGAGGGGTATTTGAAGGCTGCGGAGAAAACTATTATTCCCGTGGCAAAATGTGACAGAACCCTTGAGGATACAATCAGGGGAATTTTAATGCTTTATAAATGGATGTGATAAAATGAATAACTTAAATGAATTAATAACAGCGGCAGACAACGGAGATGTAGACGCAATGCTTGAAGTTGCGGATTATATTGTATGGGGTGACGAAACACGTGACATAGAGCCTGAGCTTTTAGAGAAAGCTGTCGAATATTTGCATACTGCCATTGAAAACGGAAGTGATACAGTGATGAATTCTTTGGGGGCTATGTATTATAAAGGCAGAGGAGTAGAACAGGACTACAGTAAGGCTGTTTATTGGTATACTGAAGCCGCAAATAAAGGCAATGTAACATCAATGAGCAATTTGGGATATTGTTATTATTACGGGCGCAACATTCCTGTTGATTATGAGAAAGCATATCAAATGTACACAAAAGCCGCTATTATGGGTGATTTAATTGCTGAATATAAGGTCGGAGATATGTTTGCATCGGGAAAATATGTCGCAAAAGATGAAGTTTCTGCTTTCAGAATTTATTATAGCTTGTTTGAAAGAACAAAGGATGATACTGAGAATCCATATTGCAGGGAGGTTTACTCGGGTGTTTGTTTAAGACTCGGGAGCAGTCTGCATAAAGGCAAAGGAGCGGAAGTAAATCTTGAAGCGGCGCAATTCTTTCTTGATGAGGCAAAAAAGTATTTTAAAGCAAGGCGTGACAGCGGCGATTTTTATGCTAAAAGCGGTTTGAAACGGGCAACGGAAGAATGGATTGAAGTAACAAAAAAGCTTGGAGAATAATTGGGATATTATGATTAGTGCGAGCAAAAAGATTTTAAATTTATATCAATGTGAATTTAACAGGAATATTGAGGAAGCTTTTTCGTCAATGC
>CAKSGG010000296.1 GCA_934454215.1 uncultured Clostridia bacterium | reverse complement strand
GAGGTCTATGTGTGTATGATATGCGCATGATCTATGCATACTGTGTTGATTTTATGCAGATAGATTCGATATCTCGTTAATTTACCCATATTAAAAAGCGTGTGAAGCATTTCACTTTACAGCATTGTGAAGTGATTTACTTTACAGTAGTGTAAAGAAATAAACTTTACAGCCTCAATTCATCCCGGGCGATCGGCTTTGTGTTGATCGCTTGGGGTTTCTTTAATTTGTAACAGTTATATCTCATCTATATATTATTATAACAGATTTATCTCATATGTCAATAGCTTTTGATAAAATATATTAGATTTTTCTCATCTTTTTTCATCTGTCACTAAACTGTCAAGTTTTGTTACAGCTTTCTGCTTGTTTTAGTTGCCTTTCTTCTCTGTGTCTGTGGCATGCCATACCCTACCCCGGGGGGCGATCTTCTTATATATATCCGTATAGTGAACCGTGCAAGTACAGAAAAAATAAAAAAGGCATATTTTTTATGAGAAATATCTTGACAAATAGAAATAACTGTGGTATACTGGTATTAAATCAAAGGAGGGCGACAGAATGAAAGCGAATAAAGTAATCCGAGAAGTGATGAAAATTAAGGGCGAAAGAGTTGCGTCACTTGCAGATAAGCTCGGCATTGTTCCAAATGTTTTAAGCCAACGACTGACCCAAGAAAATATCAGCGCTAACAAGCTTGATGAGATGTTAAGAGCAATGGGTTATAAAATTATCGTTGTTCCACGAGATGTCCGCGAACAAGAAGGGTGGTATCGTGTAGAATGATTTACGGCTATGTCAGAGTATCCACAAAAGGACAGGCAAAGGACGGAAACTCCATAGAAGATCAGACCAATCTGATTCTGAAAAATTATCCGTCAGCAAAGATCATTGTAGAGAGCCATTCCGGAGCGAAAGAACGACCGATTTTCAGCCACTTGATTCAATCTTTGGAAAGCAACGATATTCTGGTGGTTACGAAACTTGACCGATTCTGCCGTACCACTAAAGAGGGGCTGATCTATATTGACGATCTAATGAACAGGGGTATTAAAATCCACATGCTCAATATGGGTTTGATCGAAAACACGCCTATGGGAAGATTGATTGTAACAAATCTGCTTGCTTTTGCTGAATTTGAACGGGCAATGATTCTTGAAAGGACACAATCCGGAAAAGCAATTGCAAAGCAGCGACAGGATTTCAAAGAGGGCAGACCGAAAAAAGAAATTCCCGATTTTCAAAAATTTCTCGAAAAACAAAAAGACGGAGGAATCTCAATCAGTGAAGCATGCCGTCAGTTAGGAATTAGCCGTACATCATGGTATCGGCTTGCAGCGTGTATATAAATTTCGTTACAGATACACCATCAACGCATAATTGCGATATTTAGTCGTAGTTGTGCGTTTTTTTATATTTCAGGAGGTTAGAAATGAAACAGACAGTATACATTTTAGGGGAACGTTATAGAATCAGATTCCGGGACTATTCAGCCGACCCGTTATTTGCAGAACGAGGAATAGACGGCTACCACGACAGTATTGACAAGCTGATCGTTGTAGGCAATATGAACACATTCCCGTCATGGCAGAATGAATCTGCTGAGTACTGCCGGAAAGCAGAAAAGCAAATATTGCGGCATGAGATCATCCATGCATTCTTAACACAGAGCGGATTGGAGGATAGCGCAGTACACTTTGATGGGGCATGGTCGAAAAACGAGGAAATGATTGATTTTTTTGCTCTACAAATACCTAAAATCGTTCGTGTTTTTGAGGAACTCGAGATTTTATAAAAAAAATAAAAAAATTTAAAAAAATTCTATTGCAATTTTTTAAAAAAAGGTGTAGTTTACTGTATAGGTATGTACAAAACCAGGTTAAAACAAAAGAAAAAGACTGAAAAAAAGACTGAAACAAGTTAAGAGAATACAAGAAAATATAAGAGAATATCAGCGAAATAAAATAATTCAGTGATTTTATATAGATCACGGTTTATACAAAAACAGATACTCTTTGGAGGGGTGAGCATGGATAGGATTATCAATTCAATTTTTGAAAAAATGAAAAAAGACCCGTCAGTGATTGAATTTTATATCGACTGCTTCGAGTGTATCAAATTGATCTTTGCTGATGACAGGCAAAAAGCGTATCGGTATAACAAACAATTCAGAAAGGCGCTCATCCAGGCAAAAAAAGAATCCTCTGATCTGGGTTTTGTCGGAGAGATAGAGAATCTGAGAAAGGAATCGTATCATCTGGAGGCAGTAGACAATTTCGATTCATACCTGATCTACCTTGAGTGGAACAGACCGGCTAAGAAAAAGTTTTATCTTCCCCGGCGAAAAGTATTAAAAACACTGGTACAGGATTTACAAGACCTTGCCGACCATAAGATCACATTTCTTGGAATTTCACTTCCTCCACGTGTCGGCAAATCAACACTTTGCATTATGTTTATGACCTGGATTATGGGCAAGAATCCGGATATTGCAAATGTTATGAGCGGACACAGTGACAAGCTGACTGATGGATTCTACCGGGAAATCCTTTCGATTCTGACGGATCATGAAACATATCTTTGGAACGAGGTATTTCCGGATGTTAAAATAGCTGATAACTCCGCCAAAAACGAAAGTATTGACCTTGGCAGGAAAAAGAGATTCCCGACCATTACATGCCGTTCGATTGGCGGTACTCTGACAGGAGCGGTAGAAATCGGTGAGGGCGGTGTCTTGTATTCTGATGACTTGGTAGAGGACTTAGAGGAATCATTAAACCCTGATCGGTTACAGGCAAAGTATGACGCATATTTAAACCAGCTGAAAGACCGTAAAAAGGATAACGCACTTGAATTGATGGTCGGGACACGCTGGAATGTCCTTGACCCTATGGGCAGAATACATGATCAGTACGAGGACGATCCGCATTATCGGTTTCGTGTGATTTCTGCGCTTGATGAGAATGACGAAAGCAATTTTGATTATGACCACGGTGTAGGGTTTTCGACTGAATATTATCACGACATGCGAGCGTCCATAGATGACGCGACTTGGTGGGCGAAATACATGGGACAGCCTTATGTCAGAGAGGGACTGTTATTTCCGCAGGCAGAGCTGAATTATTTTAACGGCGTTCTGCCGGATGGTGTCCCCGATCGTATCATGGCGGCAATTGACGTTGCATGGGGCGGCGGAGATTCCCTGTCAATGCCGATCGGATATTTATATGGCACTGATTGTTATATCATGGACGTTGTATTCAATAAAGGCGACAAGACTATCACGCGCCCACTGGTGGTCGGCAAGCTAAAGAGACATCTTCCCCATCAAGTACAGGTTGAGGCAAACAATGGCGGTTCAGAATATTGTGAGGACATCGAAAATCTACTTCGCGCTGAAAATGTACACATCAATCTTTCGTATCGCAAAGCTCCAAATACTATGAGCAAGCTTGCCCGGATTATCCAGGTCGCACCGGAGATCAAACGGTTCTATTTCCTGGATAATAACCACGCAGACAAAGAATACAAGGCATTCATGCGAGAGGTTACATCATTTGTGATGCCCGGAACGAATACGCATGAT
>CAKSGG010000295.1 GCA_934454215.1 uncultured Clostridia bacterium | reverse complement strand
GTGCAGTACATACAAATCGCAGATGGCAGGGTATGCTTGCATTTTACGGAACATCAAATCAGTGGGTGAAAAATCATATTAATTCTACAGATAATACGTTGTTTGCCGATACGGCTTCGGGGAAATATGCAAAAATAAAGTATGTAATTGACACGAAAAAGCAGTCATATAAGCTTTATGTGGACGGAACGGCAAAGGAACACAGCGGAAATTACGACTGGGGTTATTATAATACGGGTATATCCGCAGTAGACAATCTGTATCTGAATTTCCCGTCGGGAGATGTTGTGTATATAGATAACGTTACTATAAAGGATATTATTCCGCCGACGGAATGGAATTTTGAAAACGATTCCGATGCAGCTCAGATAAACGGTTTGACGGTAAGCGGAACAAGCGAGATTACCGACGATAACGGAAACAAGGTTCTGAAAGCAACGGGAGCTAATACAATTACATTCAGCGCAAAAACAACAGCGTCAAATATTGCTGAGGTATCGTATAAAATAAGAATAGAAAGCTTAAGCGCAAACGGCAATTTGCAGGATTTCGGATGTGTAAGAAACGGCTCGCAGGAGGCGATTCATTCTGTACATTACAAGGGGAACATATTGCAGTATTACGGACAGGATGCAGCTAAAAACGGTAAATTGTTTGAAACAATAGACAATACAAAATACTATACGGTAAAGCACGTAATAGATTTTAAAAATCAAAAGTATACGACATATGTTGACGGAAACATATGGAAATCGGATATTATTTTGAGAACAGATGATGTTAAAGCGGTTAATACACTGTATTTCAACAGTATTGCGGATAACGTAATTTATCTTGATGATGTATCAATAAAAGAAATACCTGTCGAATTGACAGAATCCGTTCCGTCAAACGGTGCTGTCGATACAGAACTTGATACGCCGATAAGACTGACATTCAATCAGCCTGTATCCGATGAGCTTGTTAATACCGAGTATTTTAAGCTTTATGAGGACGGAACGGAAATGACTGGCTACACCGTTTCGCAAAGTGCGGACGGCGTTATAGAATTTACTCCGTCGGACAAATTAAGCTATAAGAAAACATATACGGTAAAGGCGTTAAAGGGAGTAGGCGCAAAGGATATTACGGTAACGTTTAAGACTTTGGAAAACTTTAAAGAAACAATAGAATATAATTATGATTTCAGTGAGTATACCGACGGTGATATACCTGTCATGAGCAACGGCTTGGGCTGGGCTGTAAGCGGTGCGAGCATTGCAACGGACACAGAAACGTCAAACGGAAAGGTTTTGGCTATGACCTGTACGGACAGAGCATCGGCAAAGCTTACATTCCCGATGATTAACGCTCAGGAAATTGAAGTAAGCTATGATTTTAAGGCTGTAAACCATTCGAGAAATTCGCTTGAAAGCGATTACGGTTTCGGAAGTGTTTTGAGCGATAATAAATTTGCGTCGAAAAACAGTTTGTATAAACAAATGTATATAGCTTACGGAGCATTGGGAAACAAGAACGAGAACAGGGGTGTTATAAATCCGCTCGATAGCGAATGGCACACGGTAACACAGAAAATTAATCTTTCTGATTCAACGCTAAAGCTTTCCGTTGACGGCGGAGATGAAAACGGATTAGTAATGCAAAACAGTGTAACGGGTGTAAATATGCTTGGTTTCAGTCTGCTGAACAATTCAAATAATCCGAGCGGTACAACAGGTGACGGAGTTTACTATATAGACAACGTTAAAATTAAAGCCGTTATTTATCCGGCAGTAGCCGAAACAACACCGTCAAACGGTGCAAAGGACGTTTCGGTCGGAACAGATGTAAAGATAGGCTTTAACAGACCTGTAGGTGCGGATTCACTGTCAAATATATCAATAAAAGAAAACGGAAATATGATTTCATCGGACAGATATACAATAACTGCCGAAAGTGAAACATCGGCAAAGATAAGCATTAATAATATGCTTTACGGAGCTAATTATGAGATAACTGTTGAAAATATCCGTGCGGCTCAGAGCGAGCTGATTATGCAGTATCCGTATACGCTGTCATTCAAAACCGTGCCGGAATATGAAGTAAAGGATATTACAGTATCAAACGGAACAACCGATGACACAATGGAGGTTTCAGCTGTTGTTGTAAACAATGCAGCAGACGGCGGTAAAGACTATAAAGCGTATGCGGCGGTATACGATACCGAGGGCGTGCTGAGAGGTATAAAATCACAGTCGGGAAATGTTGAACCGGACGGAGCCGACTATATAAAAATCAGCATGAATAAGCCTGCAAACTGGATGAACGACTGGACGGTAAAGGTATTCGTATGGGATGAGCTGGAGGCTTTGGCAGATAAACACGAAACGGAAATCCCGCAGAAGAGAACATACGGCTTTGATACGTATATTGATTCGACTAAGCCCCTTACGGCCGCATTTTTGGGCGGTTCAATTACGGAACAGACATTTTACTCAAATCCGCTTGTTGAGCAGTTTGGCTGGAACGGCAGAGACGACGTAACATATATTAATGCGGGAGTCGGAGGTACTACGTCATACCTTGGAATGTACAGACTTGAAAAGGATATAATATCAAAAAATCCCGACGTTGTATTTTTGGAGTATGCCGTAAACGATTATGAAAACAGCCAATCCGAATACACAATGGAAAATATAATAAGACGTCTTATGAAGCTTGAACATCAGCCGGTTATAATACTTTTGTATATGCCTACGGCGGCAAGTGCAAACGAGGGCGAAAGCGCTGTAATAAATAAATTTGAACAGCTTGCGGATTATTACGGCATAGGTTCGGTCAATGTAAGAGATTATATTAATCAAGGAGTAAACGACGGAAAATATACATGGGATTCCGATAAAGCCTCAGATAGCGTAACGCTTTTGTCAACCGATAAGGTTCACCCGACAAAGGCAGGCGGACAGATATATGCAGACTATATTTTAAGTATGCTGAACGGCAGCTCCGAAAATTACTTCAAAAAGATGAATGAGCAGGAGAAGGCATTGTTTGACAGAGTTGATTTTAAAAATCCCGTTCTTGTTTCTCATGCGGCGGGAACATACAGCGGAAAATGGTATGAAAGTTCAACATGCAGCAACCGCCTGAATGAAAAATCAAGCATGACGGACACTGCCGGCAGCAGTGTGACATATACGTTTACAGGTACTTCGATAGGTCTGTATCTTGCAAAAGGACCAAACGGCGGCACTGCGTCATATTCGATTGATAACGGTGCGGTAACGGGAACAATAAACAGCTATCTGGCACTTACCATGCCGCAGTTTGAGAGTCTTGCGACAGGGCTTGAATACGGCAGACATACGCTTACCGTTACGGTAAATGAAGGCACAAGAACAAACTTCTCAATAGGATATTTCTGCGAAGATTAACAAATATCGGGAATCGTTTATATGGTTCCCGATATTCAATAAATTGAATTTATGCCGCTGTTGACGGCAGAATGGAGAATTTTAAATGAAGAAAACAAAAATATCGGCTTTATTTGTAACGGCGGCAATGCTGATACAGTCAATGCCAATGATTATGGCGGCAGAGGAGGCAACAATTC
>CAKSGG010000294.1 GCA_934454215.1 uncultured Clostridia bacterium | reverse complement strand
GTATGCATCTTTTACAAACAAGGTACATCCTTTAACGGATAATGTCCGCCAGCGACAAGGATTTTCAGTCCTTTTCTAATAAAGCAAAACGATTGCTGTAAGTACCTTTGATAAGAAGCAGTTTTTCGTCATCTGCATCTTACACGCATATGATACGGTTCAAACGCAGGTAATTCACGGAAAAAAAGCTGCGAACTCACTTGAGTTCACAGCTTTTTTGAGAAATGAGCCGTTCTTTTATTAAATTCACGAAGCTTTCCGGCTCCAGAACCTTGACATACGGGCCAAATGACAGCACACGGATCACGATCTCAGTCTCGTCATTCTCGTAATACTTCAGCCGCAGGATATACCTGCCATCGTCTGTTCGCTCTGCTTGCTTTTCAAAATGCGCAAAGTGCAGCATGGCTCTCTCCAGCGCATTGCGCTCATCGGTGATCAGCAAGGTGAGATCCTTTCGGCGCTCTGCTTGAGGCTTCTCACGCCACGGGCCCCGCCCGTTATAAAAGTCGCAGCTTAAAACTCTTCCAAGATTGAATTGCCTAAATTTACACCCGGCAGCCAATATACGGATCTTGTCGTCCTTTAACGAATACTCAAATCCTTTGGGATAAAAGCGAACCCGCACCTCTTTACCATGACGGTTCACCATAGTCATTTGAACAGGTCGATCACTCTGTATAGCAGAAAGCATCAGCCTGAAATGCTTTATGTACGCCTCGTCTTCAAAAGGATCTCCGTCACTGTATTGGTCGTAGATTTTATAGTCATTCCTCGTGAAGAGCGGTTCCACATCGTCAAGCTCAGGGAACTTGACGCCGAACAGCTTAACTCGGGGATCTTCTGATATTGCCTTCAGCCACCGTTTTTCCAGATTGGTCAGGGGCATGGTGGGCTTATGTAACAGGGTCGGGGAAAGATCCTCATGAAGCAGTGGCCATTTCCCGGACTTCAGCGCAGGAAGTATGGTCAGGACGCTCTCGGAAAATGCTTCTTCCATAACGCAGCGCTGCAGATCCGTCTCTGTTGCTTCGGGGTTAAACGCTGCTTCCATGATTTTTGCGACCGTATTGTAATAGGCGGAGTATAACTCGCTGAAAATCATTGTGCGGCACCTCCGTCAAGCCCATACATACGGCACATTTCCTGAATATCGGCTTTGAATTTGTTTTCAGCCGTTCGATTCGAGAAGCTGATTCTCGTGATCCGGGAGATAAATGTGCGTATCCACGGCAGCATTTCTGTTGTGTCGAATACCTCTGCAACATACCGGTAGTGGTTGTCGTCGATTTTCTCTACACACCCACAGCGTTTTTCTCTCTCCAGCCGGCGGACAATAAACTGCTCATCGTCTTCAATCTTTATTTCAAACTCCACATGCTCGGTATGTTTGATATTCCATTTGCAGTTCACGCCCCACATGTGAGCTTCAGCCTTGCTGAGTGCGCCGCGCAGCGCATCGAACTTTTCGCAGATCTCATCTTCGATCCTGATGTTGGACATATAGTCCAGGCGATAGGAATTCAAGCGATTGGCTTTTTCGTGAAAGGCCAAAAGGTTTTGCCGTCCGTTTTGGGCGCTTATGTAGAGCTTGAGCGGGACTAACCGAACCGTTCTGACTTCGTTTGAATGTTTGCCCAAATTGGCAACGGTGATGTAGCGATGGCCGTGAATCGCCTCAAACAGTGTGGCCATTACATCACTATCCATTGCCTGCGTTATGTAGTGATGCTTAAAGGAAAACAGCTCAGGGTGCTTCGGCTGCCTGTCCTGCAGGAATGAGCCGATAACGCCGCACGGGGCCACCTCGCTGAAGAAGTCGATCACATCATGCAAGGCAGTGATGTCCGTATCCGGAGCTCTGCTATACAGGACCTTCCGCCCATCCTTCTCCATCCGAATGATACCCTCTTCGGCATACTCCTTGAGTTTCTTTCTCAAGGTAGACTCATCAAAGGCCATACGGGATGACAGCCGCTGATCGATCTCCTCGATCAGCTCTGTAAGCGTCATTTTTGTTTCAGGATCATAGAGAATATCAAAAATCGCAAAATGCAGTGTGATATCTCCATCCGTAAAGCTTTTGGCCTTCCACGCCTTATAGAATGGGTTTTTACGGGTCACGCGGCTATCTACCGACAGGAAAACATTCTTTCCCTCCGGCGTCTGCGTGAACCGCATGTAGTCTCCCAACCAGCTCTCCAGCCTGCGGCGCTCATCATCATAGGAGCGTGCGCTCTTGGCATCATATTCTGTTCTGCTCTTAAAGCCATACACATAAAACTCACGCATATAGGCTCTGACTTTTTCAAAGTTCTTTATGAGCTCACTATAAGCCATGCAGACACACTCCTTTCATGATAATGGATTCTATATCGTTTTTGCTTACAGTTCACGGAAAAAAGATTGCGAAATCTGGGGATCAATTTTTCGACCGGAATACAAAAATACGACGAACTTTCGCGCTTAAGCAACACTTTTTGCGGCGAATTGTTGTTGACGCACACCGGTGAAAATCTTCTGAAAAGCAACTGCGTCAGCCTGATGAAAGTGCAGCAGTCAGGAAACGGAAAGCTGTGCTTTCGTTATGCGGCTGTTGCGCTCAGCGCTCCTCATCTATAATCGCCAGCACCTTTTCTCTGTCGTGCAAATAGAAGTGCGCCGACTTTACGATCAAGATCAGCTTTCCGCAGGGAATGCCGGTCTTCTCCGCAATTTCCTTTTGCATGAGATGGAGCATCACAAGGTTGACATAATTTATAAATCTCCCTCCTTGCGATTCACCGAAGCTCCGGTGTCAAAGCCGTTGGGGAAACGCTGACGCAGCTTGTCCAGATTCCCCTGAAAAACAGCTTCCAGCGGAACATCCAATGCCGTGGCAGCCTCGGCAAGATACCACGCCACATCCCCAAGCTCCCTGATCAAATGCTCCCTGTCCAGCTCATGCCCCTGCATCAGCCACTTTTTCACAATATCAATGGCTTCGCCGGATTCCCCGCACAGGCCCATGACGCTGTTGATGAGTACATCCTTTTTGTCAAGCGCTGGATTCAGCGTTGCCATTGCCGCTTTCTGATAGTCGTTGACCTGCATCTGTCTCCTCCGTTATTTTGCCTGTGCAAATTGATATGCCTGCTCGATCCAATCAAACAGCTCCTCGTCCAAATCGGACGGACTGCCGATGACAAAATGCGTTGTCCACCGCCCCGGATACGGCTCGGTTTCTGCCGCCGCCCGGTCGGATTCCAACGGTGCGGGCAGCCCCAGCGTCAGCACAAAATAATCTTCCGGCAGCTCCGCTTTCTTTTTTACCTTCAAGAAGGATACACAGGCATAAAGGTGCCGATTATAGTATGAGATTTGAGATTTTTGCACGTTGATCCGACTTTCGGGGAATCTGGCAAGCAGCTTTTCCTGAAAACGCTCATACAGCGGATAGACAGCCTGATGCCGGTCAAAGAAAACCAGCGTATCTTGCAGTGTTGTGTCCATTCTGTTCCCCTCCGCAAATCCTAATTTTTTGTTCTGTTTCTCTTACGGACAAACTGGAATTTCATGAATTATCGCTTGCCTTAAACTTGCTGACACAAATCATTTAGTTTCCAATCCACTCAAAT
>CAKSGG010000293.1 GCA_934454215.1 uncultured Clostridia bacterium | reverse complement strand
CGCCTACATAGTGCAATGTGCGTCTTTGTTTACTGCATGTATACTGCAATTTTACTTATAAATACTATTCAGCAACGGGAACTAACTATTTCGACCACATATAAATTCATTCAATTTAATTGCTGATTGTTCTTTCCGCGATGCTGTTATATGTGTGTATATGTCGCGCGTCATTTGCAAGGTTGTATGACCTAACAAATCTTGCGCATCCTTGTCTGTTATTCCTGCATTATAGAGTATTGTAGCGTATGCGTGGCGTATTTGGTGCGGAGTGGCATTTACCCCGGACTGCTCTTGATATTTTTTCCACCAATAATCAAATTGACCGTCTGCAATATAATCACCGTTTTTATTCGGGAATATAAGGTCCGTTTTCTTTTTGCCTTTTAATCGCTTTTTCATGATGACAGCTAAATTATCGGGAAGTATTATCTGACGCATACCGCGTTCAGTTTTAGGACTTTTAACATATACTTTGTTATCGTCGGCGGTATATATTGATTTATTAATGGTTATAAGTTTATTTTTGAAATCAATATCACCCACACGAAGTGCACACGCTTCATTACGCCGGCAGCCTGTATAAAGTATAAAATATGCATACAGACCTAAAGGAAGGTCAATGGATGCCTTTATGTTTGTTATGTCTTTATCTGATGCAGGCATGCGATATTCCTTTTTTAAGCCTTTTGGAACTGTTACGTATTGACAAGCATTATAATCTATATATTGTTTCAAAACAGCATATTTGAAAATCATATTTAATACCAACAGCCTTGATACCACAGTCTTTTTTGCTTTACCGACAGAAATATAATTTATGTATTGCTGACATTCTATATTAGATATAGTCTTAATGTAGCGATTACCAAAATAATTGATAGCGTCCTTTACTGCCGGTTTATATTGCTTTTTGGTGTTAAATTCTATATTTTTATAATGCTCATCTTCCCATTCTTCGGCTACTTCCGAAAATAGTTTCCCGTTTTTATCCGTTTCTTTAAATGCAAGAATTTGACGCATGAAATCGGCTTCGGCTTTGCGCTCTGTTGATTCGCTTGAATAGAATACTTTTCTTTTTCCGCTCGGCAACAAAACAGACCGCTGCCAAAGTCCATCCTTTCTTTTTTTCACATAAATACACTCCTTTTTTTAAATTAATGTTTGACAAATAAGAGTGCATGTGATACAATATTACTGGTTGGGTGAATATTGCATTATGCACTATTTATCTTTTACCCTCGGTATTGCAAGTGCCGGGGGTATTTTTATGTTGTTTGAATAAAATATTTTATTTTGCTTCTTATTCCGTCTATATGCTCATTTAAATCGGCATTTATATTTTGACCCATAGGGTCAAGTATAAAATCTATCCCCTCTCTACGGGCTAATTTTGCTGCTGGAACAAAATCACTATCACCAGCAATCAATATAATGCGATCGACTTGTTTTTTTAAAGCAATGGAGGCTATATCGGTTCCTAATTTCATATCCATAGCTTTTTGTTTGATTTCGAGTTTGAAATCTTGTTCAGTTACTTCGCTTAGTGTCATTTTTTCTGAGAATAAAGCTTTGACGATTTCTGGTTTTAGCATATAACCAATATCATTAGATGATAAGCGTCCCAATCTAATTGCAAACTTTCTTTTAGATTTAAGTTCATTTAAAAATGTATTCATCCATTCATACATTTCACTTTTTTTCATATTTACATGTTTTTTTGTCAATGGGTGGAATATGGTTTTGTCGCTCGGGGGACAATCGTAATAAAATACACGATATAAATATGTTTGTTGGTCTTTATATTTAAGATGTTTTTTGCAATATTCATTTAATTCTGCGGCTCGCTCTTGTGCCGATTTGTTGCCAAATAAATGATTTGCTCTTTTTCGATAAAATCCTCCATCAACTAATATAGCTGTACGTATCATTTGTTATACTCCTTTGAAAATAAAAAGCCCTTAGGTTTCGTCATTTTCCATATGGTGGAACGACTACTTCCAAAGGGCATATTAACATGTAAAATAGTAACTATTTACACTTATATAATATACCCAAATTCAAATTTTGTCAACCCCTAATTATTATTTTTTTATAATTTTTTTGACTGTTGGTAGCAGTTGGGGGCTTTTTTTTATTTTATTTTCCATCTATGTCCACATTGCTGACATACGCCATAGCTTTCTATTTTGGTTCTTATCTTGCCTTTGCTTCCAAAAAGCTTTGCAAACAGCATTGGAACAGTAAGAAAAAGCCACATAATGGATTCTAACCACCAGCCAATGAAAAGCCAGTACAGACAGCCTTTGCCTTTTGTCCGTACGTTACTGACAGCTTGTACATTGACGTTGTTACTTCCACATTTGGGACAATTCATGAATATAGCACCTCTTTCTCTTTTGTGTAAATTTACGTGCAGATTTTTCTGCAAATCTCATGAATAATCAGGCAATTTTGTCATACTCTAAAATAGCAACTTCTTCAATCAATCCCTTGAACTGATTAACAATTTTCTCTATTTTCTGAGCCACGTCATTATCATAGTATTTTTCACCGCATACAGGACACACATACGTAGGAACGTTTTTTATAATCAGTACGCAGTTCTCCAGTTCGGCAATATGTTTCGTATATTTTTTTTCGGTTTCATTTCCACATTCAATACATTTCATAATTTAACCTCTCTTTCTTGTTTTAAAATCGGGTTTCCATTTTGTTTCATTCGGCTCATAAGCTGTTATTATATATATTCTGTCTTCTGCGTAGCTACAAACTGTATGAATTGCTCGATTTTTATAAGTTAATCCTAGGACAAGACAACTGGCAAAAGGCTTGTCGGAAATATAATATTCTATAATTTCACCATTATTAATACATTCAATCACTTCTGATTGTAATATATTACGTTCTTCTATGCGGGACACTGCATGCTGTTTCCATGCGATTTTATCATTATTACATGCATTTCGCAATTCCTCTATAGTATATGGAAATTCATTCAATTTTATCGCCCCTTTTCTCATTTGTATTAATTACCAAAATTTACTTGCAGATTTTTCGACATTTTTCTTATATAATTAAATTGAGGTGGTTTGATGCAATATGAAAAATACCAAAAATCCAGAGATTTAGCATGGCAGATATTAATAAATCAAAATATATCAAGTCTGCCGGTTAAAATCAGCGATATATGCAGGTCAATGAATATACGTGTTATAAGCTATTCCAGAGGGCGTGAACATATCAAAAATTTTGATACATACGCATGTCCGGAAAGTAATGACGGATTTACATATCAAAATGTCATATTTTACAATGAACAATGTTCCGTGCCGCGTCAGAGGTTCACTGTAGCGCATGAGTTGGGGCACGTACTGTTACATAACGGCAATGGTATTTACAACCGCGAGCCGTCGGAAACTGATAATCCAATAGAACACGAAGCGAATGTATTTGCAAGCCGCTTGCTTGCTCCTGCGTGCGTTCTATGGGGTATGGGTATAACCAACGCACATCAAATATCTGAAATGTGCGACATCAGTATGCAGTCAGCAAAGTTTCGCATGAAACGCTTAGATGAACTTTATGAGCGTGAAAAAGATTTCATGCAAAAATATGGATATAGTTGCTTT
>CAKSGG010000292.1 GCA_934454215.1 uncultured Clostridia bacterium | reverse complement strand
TCGTTGTGCATCTGTGAGGTCGATCTGCGAGTTGCCGGAAGGCGCCGTAAGCGAACTATCTGCCGCAAGCGATAAAGGCACTTTACCCTTGAGCCTCAGATATACAGCGTCTTCTCCCAACATCACGGAATAGCTACCGTTTACGGAAGAAAGAACATTGGAATTCCCCATAAAATCAATATGCGTGACGAAATCGGCATCCAGTCTTAAATTCACCAAAGTTTTCGAGGTGCTCCACAGGCACACAACACTCTCATTAATTGCGTTATCATAGAAAACATATCCCTCTGCCGATGACGGCAATCCATTTAAGACACCGTAATATTTGCAGTTTCCCAAAGCGTTGGTAAACGCAGATATTGCACTGTATGTACTCTTCATATTGCCAAAAGAGTCGATATCGCCAAGTACGCCATCGTTGTATTTACCGTGAAGAAAATAGTAGGAAAAGTCTGCACCGTTTGCCAGATTATATATGCTTGCCTTTATGTCATATCTTGCCTGATTTTTCTGCTCCTCAATGTTTATATTTCCGCTTTCGTCGGCGCAATCATAAAAGAATTTGCCAAACTCGGTATTTCTTATCTCTTTGTTTGCAAATCCATATTCGTCAGCAAGAGATTGGTGCAATGAAAGGCGAGTGAAGAGGTTGTCCTCTGTATACCCTGTATTTGCAGAATAATCGTGATAATTATAAATGTCTGAAAATTCAGAAACATCATTCGACAAAAATCTTTTTATGTAGCTTTTGTTGTATCCTGCAAAACCCCCAAACATTACTTTTACATCGGTACCGGCATCTAATGCGCCTATTGCTGCCGCCTTGTAAAACGAGGCAAATTTATCCGGACTTTCGCTGTTTTTTGCATACTTGTTACCGACAAGATCTGCTTCATTCCATATCTCCACAGTGTCAGCAACGCCGTCATAATACCCGGCAAGCTCTTTTGCAAAGCCATATGCGTCCTTTACAAGTTCATTCGGTATTTCATTACTGTATTTATTCGTCGGATCATAGGCGGTGTGATACATAATATCCGCCTTTATGCCGGAGTTTCTATAGTAATCGCGCACCTGTCGATAGGCGTTTCGCATCATAGTCGGATAGCTTCGGGTGTCGTCCGGAACAAAGTACCTCTGCAAAACCCCCTCACGAACCCGATTTACCCCGGCAAGTTTTACAGTGCGAATATAGTCGCTTGCATCTTTGTCGGAAATAGGATTTTCAATATTATTACTATCTTTTGCAACCGTTGATGACTGCGCCATAAAAGCATTAAATCCCAGAACAGAATTTGAGGTATCACGCCTCTGCGCCAGTGGTGTGACAACAGAAAAACCAACCGATACAGTGCTTTCACCAAGTGTTGCCACTGCGTAATACCATCCCAGCTTTGTTACCGCATTTTTAAGATTAACAGTTGCTTTCTCGCCGTTTACACAATATGTCTCTTTGAAAATATTGCTGCCACTGTAATCCTCAACAGTAACCACAAGAGAGTCGTTTGACACAGTGCCAACCCATGCAAAGTTAAAGTTGACATCACCACCAAGTTCAAACACCGGATATGTGTCATCAAAGCTAACAGATAGTTCGGAAACAGTTGCTATATCCGCCGCAGAAGCAGTAAAACTGCAGGGAGAAATCAGCAGTGAAATAAGTAGTGTTAAAACTCTTAAATATATTTTTTTCATAGCAACCTCCTATTCAATGTAGAAGACACTGCCAAGCAAACCACTGTTTGTCATAATTGTAAACACCTTTGCACATTCTGCTCCTGACACCGAATACGGCACGGCATCTTGAAGCTCTCCGTAATATGCATTGTTTGTGCGTCTGCTCGAATTATATAATACAAATCTGTTCCAGTATTCAGCAAATGTGTAACTCTCTGCCGGTGTATCCGGTGCATTAAAGTCCGAAACCGTATATACACTACGGTTAGCATAATACTGTATGTTTCTGTTAAAAGACATATTATTATACAAACTATAAAGCGTTCCGTAGGTAAACCTCGCTTTTATGCTTTTTTCCATATTTGTATAAGCCGTAATTGTCGATGACTCGAACGAGTATGTATAGTCTGAATACGATTCATCGGCAAAACCGTAACCGACTTTGTTTTCACTGAAATCGAAAATCATATTTACATAATCACCGTTTCCGGTCTCCGATGTGCCCAACTGAATTATATCACCGCTCGAAACAAGGTCCGAGATGTCAGTCACACCACTGAAATCTGTGCATTTTACATATGATGGTGTGACATTATTTTTCATCCTGTTTCCGTAACGGAAAAACGCCTGAGGCTCAACGGTTATATTATAAGGCGCACCGTCTGAAATATCAAGTACTTCCAAGAGAACCGCCGGGCTTTCATTTTTGTCTAATGCATTCTTCGTTTCGTTGACAAGATAATACGGTGATGTGGCACTCGGTTCATCGCCTGCTTTTTTATACAAAACGCACACATCAGCAAAGCTTGAATCAGCATTATATTTATACAAATCTACGGTATAGTAATTATCGTGGATAATTGGCTTATTACCGTCGGAAAACGATGATACACTAAGAAAGTTTTCCGCATATGCATAGTTTACATCTTCATCAGGCACGGTGAATATCAATGTATCATAACACACAGGATGATTAAGATATTGATATGTAGTGTTTGTTTCTCCGTAGAACATCATCGTGCCAACATTTTTATACTCAAGATATCTGCGGTTTTTCTTATTGTCTATTCTGTTAAGACTATTTACACCATCTGAAGTATCGAGTGCGGTATCTATGGAAGTAATCATATCGTCACTGTTCAACCTTAATATTAAAAGCTGTTGTTTAAGTTCCTTGCCCGGAGCAAGAAAAGAGTCCGCATCTGAAGCGGTAACCTTTTTACCATCCAGAGTAATCTTAGATTTTAGAGTAACTTCTTTTGTTTTACCATCAGCGGTAAATATTTTATATGTGGGACTTGTCTCTAAACCTGATGGATTTTTTCTGGCATAGACATATGCCAGTATACTACCGTTTCCGGGTCCCCACTTAGAAACCGAAACAATATCTCCACGCATATCCAGTCGGAATTTATAAGAACCACCGATGGATATATCTGCCGCCTCATCTGATTTTGCAAACTCGTCGTTAAGGCAATAATTTTTGTCATTTATCTGTACAATTACATTGCTGCCGTATTTAATCTCGCTTACACTGCCGGTTACAGTACTGTCAACCACAACTATACGGAGCGCTTTTTTATCCTTTGACTGTGCTACGGCAATGGTTGCATCAAGTTTGAGGTAACTATCGCTTACAGAACTACCATCACACAGAATTTCAATTTTATCAGCATTATTCAAATCGTAAGTTACTGCTGATTTATCAAAGAGACTTTCAGCGAGAAGCTTCATATTGCTTCTATCATAACCACTTATGCAAAAGTAGTCATAGTTGTAAATAACGACAACGGTTGAATATACATCATAGCTGTTCCGATAAACACATGTAACAGAATTGTTCTTTTGAGCAAGAGATAGAATATCTGTCGTAAGTGCACCGTAATCTGCAACGCCATTGTAAATTAACAACGGATTTTTAACAGATATTCTCCGGCTTTTTCCATCCTTGTCAGTA
>CAKSGG010000291.1 GCA_934454215.1 uncultured Clostridia bacterium | reverse complement strand
GTATAATACAACCGGTGCTGGACTTCCTTGTATTATATCTATGATTGCTAAAGCTTGATTCACATCGCCCCCCGGACTATTAATAAACATCTTAATTGGCTGTTCTGAATCATTTTTGTTCATCAAATTCATCAGTTTCCTGATGGTATTTGCTGTTTCCCGTGATATTTCTTCATCAATAGAGATTTCACGACAGTCTATTAATTTGCAGTCCAGTGGCATTAAGACAGTACCGTTACTGGTTCGTTCGCTAGTCGTTGTGTTCATTTTGATTTTTCCCTCCACACATAATAGATGTTTTTGTTATTTAGACCTTCTACATATACTATCGTCGCATAGATTGACAGAATTAAGCGGGAGAGATATTAAAAAATATGATTTTGGGTTAGGCATATTAGTAAAAGCGGCTACCACTTCAGAATTAGTGGTAGCCGCTTAAAAACTATATCTTCATAAAGGAGCAATCCGTATCGTGCTTAGCAGAGGAACGATTAATAGTCTTTTGTTTATCCGTGCCAGCTTTGGCGTTCGATTCATATGCTAAATCTTGAAATGTTTTCTGAAGGTCTTCGTAAGAAGTGTCTTTTTTATAAGACTCTATCATGATGTTACTCAGGAGTTGATACAGCTTGCTATACTCTGACCAACAGGCTGACATTCGAGGACGAAGCGAATCCTGCGAAATAACTAATCCGCGCACTTTTCTGAAGTACATACCAAACAAGTCATAAGGTACAGGAAGAGTTAACTCTTCTTCTCTCTTTCTGCATGTACATCCAAACTGTTTGTTAGAGCGAAAAGGTGTTCTTGCAATCGAACGGAAACTTCGGCAGATTCCCATCAGAATAAAGTCGAGGAACTTCACATCTGCTGCTTGGATACTGTCTCGTTCTCTAATGCTATCCAGGCTCATGATTCCATCTATTTTTTTCAGATTATCTGCAAGCGACTCAGTAAAAAACAACTGGAAACAATCGTATTTTGAAAACTGAATGCCAACGGCGTTTGCCTTTGCTTCCGATTTTTTCTGGAACAGTTTTTGCAATAATGTCAACAGTACCAAAATGTATTTCTCAAACAGCTCATTATCGTAAAACTCTTCGAATTGCATTGGTGTATCGGGAAGATCCATTGAATCGCCATCGTCGTTTTCGGGAACGGGTCCAACAAAAACTTTGTCATAAAAAGTTACGTCGTTTGCTTTAACAAACGCGGATTTCATGTGTGAGGATTGATAGATTTCATACCATTTCTCGGTGGTGCATACTTTGCATATCTCTCCATGTATTTTTCTTGAAAACAATGTACCGACACAAATCTCTTGATTTTTGACACGCCTATCGGCACCGGCCTTTAAAACAGAGCTGAGTTTATATTCTTCGCTAGGAAACGCATATAGAAAAGTGTCTTGATTGGCAATAATAAAATCATGCGGCATGGAGTTAAGTTGATTGTCATATGCTTGATGAACCTTTACCGGAAAAGCAGTATTGAAATGCTTGAGAAAAGGATAATCATCTTTGCTGAACCCAGGAGTATTGGCAATGTTGACGTATGACTTCAGAATGTCATCGAACGATTCGAAGAACACTTCGTTAAGGAACTCTCCAGGCTCATACTTTCCATCAGCACAAAAATCTCGATATGGTCTATTGCTTTTCGTATAAAAAATGAAGTCAGATACATCCCATAATTTGCTCCATAGTTTTACGCGAATATCAACATTGATGTTTTTTATGTATTGCTCTGCCAATGAATTTATTGCATCTGCCATCAAGTCAAATTCCGCTTTTTTCAACGTAGAACCTGCAGCGTCAAATTCGTCTTGACTCAATGACTCTTTTCCATTTGCTTCATGTGCGGATACCATTTGTAGTTTCCGCTCTGTTATTTTGGTCGGATTACTCATTTTTACTCCTCCATTGAGGCATTTATATCGAGTATTGTTTCAATGGCTTTAACAGGATTTTGGTTCTTACTTTTGGCAAGCTCATTAACAATTTGATCCATTAAGAACAAAGAAGTCTGATCATAAATAAACTTTTCACCAGTTTGGAAATTCTTATTTCCATAAACGACACATTCTACACTACAGTTGTTATATGTGCGGTATGCGAAATTCAGCGCCATCATTTCGACAATCGGGAGGCATCGCCCTTGATACGTAAAGTCAGCAAATACCGTGTCACCGTCATGAACAAGCTCGATCATCTTTTGGAAAGTAGCAAGGTGTGTTTCTACCGTATCATCAAAAGGAATATGAATCGGCTTAATCGCGCAAGTACCAACTTGTTTTTTGGCACACAAACTCAATATGCGTTTTTCAATTTCCGTATAATTCTTTTGGCTCATATTGTGGTTTTCAGTCGATACAACATATACGTAAACATCATCGCCAGAATCCACATATCCATTTATAAGCGGAATGATCGGAAAGCAGCAAGCGTCATCATACTGTAATTTTGGGTTATTGACGGACTTATATGGGGTATCGGCTCCGTTCTGGGACAACACATCCTGCATCGGAGATGCAGTAAAGAACACTTTTTTCATTAGGCAATTCTCCTATATGTTAATGATTATTATTTGAGGGTAATTTGGACAGTTTTGCAAGGTCAAGAATCAAGCCCTGAATTCTACCGACTTTCTGTGCAGCATCGTATCTGTCAAAACCAATGATATCACGGCAACAGTCCGTTGCTTTTTCCAGCGAGAGAGACTCGGTATGTGCAGCTGCATTTCGATACATACACCGAACATCTTCACAACGATCCAGGAAATTCAATCCATGGGGATCTTCCTTAAAGAATACATTGATGTCATCATCGCTGCGATAGAGTATCGTTTTCAGATACTCATCAAGCAGAGCCTTCTCCGCAGGTGTGACGCTCATCTTTTTATTAAAGAATCTCTTTCCATTGTCTCCGCGCTGCCTGCTGCCGAAAATACCGGGAAGGCTTCCTATCGTAAATACGGTATTTTCGGTGCGACCATCATATACCATAGATTTCGGCCATTTTGAGAAGTCGCTTTTAAACCGATTCCGCAAATATGCCTGGTATCCGTCGAAAAAGCGAAGTTTTAACTCGTTCTCTAATGCACTTGTGGCGCTGATTACGACACCGGAGTAATCGAGACTTTCACGAGAAAGCGAATTGCTGCCGGACAGGAAAACTCGCGCAGACACCAAAGACCGTCTTGTGTAGTCATCCAAACAATCATAGTAGTCACCAAAAATTCCTTTCAGCGTATTTTCTTCAAAATCCACATTGGGATTCCCAGACTGATACAGTTTCCGGCACATGGTTTCCGCCATCGAATCGACGAACTGCTTATAGGCTTCTTCAATACTGTCCTCACCGTTCTCTTGGCTCTGGAAAATCGCTTTTCTTGAGCTTATCTCGCTCTGAATGTCGGTGATCTTTTCCAGAAGAACTTTCATCTCTTGCGTTAGTTCACCGATTTCCATAACCTTGGCATTTGTCTTTACAACGTACTCGTAGATTTTCTTCAGATAGCCATCGGTCTCATCGGTTGAGGCAGGGACAAGAACATCAAGACGTTCACGACACTTTTTGTTTTCTAATTCCGCACCTTTTTGATAATACTCTATGGCCTTTTCGAGTGATTTGTCCACACC
>CAKSGG010000290.1 GCA_934454215.1 uncultured Clostridia bacterium | reverse complement strand
TGTTTTTTATGTCCATAAAGCTTTCTCCCTTCAAAAGAAAAACAGCTCTGCCACTGCAAAGCCGCTAATAAATTCATTTTTTAATCTTTGCTTTCTTACTTGCTTCTGTTTTTGTCTTTTTCGGAATGTTATCAAGCTGCTTTTTGTTTCCCACTCTTATATAAACTGCATACTTCATACATTGTTCCGCCCTTTCTTTATATAATCGTACTCAAACTCCGTTAAACCTCGAGCAAATCTGACTCTGTCTCTGTGTTCCGCAAGTATAAGTCCCTTGCGGATTGCCTCGGACACAATATCGTTTGAGCTGTTCATAAACCGGTCACTCGTAAACACGATAACCTCCGCATACTCGCTGTCGTATATAATTATGATTTCATATTCTGTATTCATACGCATCACAACTTCTGTTCTATATCAAGGCTTCCGCACAGCGTCACTATTATTTTATCCTTTGAGATAATTCTTACCTTACTCACAAGCCTTCGCACAACCGCATCGTCGTACTCTGTGAATTCGGTATTCATAGTTTCAAGTGCCGTATATATTTCCCGAAGCTTTCCGGAGCCTGCATCCGCCATTTGTTTTTCTGCTTGAATACTCTTTATTTCATCTTTCAGTGACTGAATTTTTTCGTGC
This sequence comes from uncultured Clostridia bacterium, assembly GCA_934454215.1. Classification (GTDB taxonomy): domain Bacteria; phylum Bacillota; class Clostridia; order UBA1381; family UBA1381; genus Ornithomonoglobus_A. The sequence goes on along the minus strand of CAKSGG010000290.1, from coordinate 3,004 downwards.
AGTTCCGCACATTTTTGTTCAATCACATCTGTGTCTGTTTTGTTCTCTATCTCCTCTCTGACCATATCATATATCCGGTTATTCAACATTGTGATTTCATTCGATATGCTCCCGACTCTCATCTCGCCTCTGTTTGCTCCGAGCAGTGCGGCAAGACTACCTTTCAGCATTTCATTGAGTGTACTTTTGGACTTCAACATCATATTCAGAGACTTTATTATTGCCCTGTGCAGGTCTGTCTCATCTATTGTAGGCGAGTTTTTGCACAGTTTCTTTCCATACGCAAGTCGGCTCTTGCAGCGCCATACAACTCTCTTTTCTCCGAGGCTTGTCCAAGTTACTCTCTTATATTTCGCTCCGCATTCGCCGCATACCACGATGTCGGTAAGCGCATATTTGCTGCTGTACCGTGTTGCCAAGTTCTCATTAACACTGATTGTTTTATTATAGCGGCGTTTCAGCTCATACTGCACCTTGTCGAATACTTCCGGCTCAATTATGGGAATGTGGTGGTTTTTTATCAAGTACATAGGAAGTTCGCCTGTATTTCTCACACTCTTTTTTGAGAATAAATCGGCTGTGAATGATTTTTGTATAAGAACATCGCCCTTGTACTTCTCATTTTCAAGAATACTTTTTATTACGCTTTTTGACCACTTTGAGTTTCCCTTTACCGTTTTAATTCTCTGCAATTCCAGCCACTTTCCTATATCTTTCAGACTGTCGCCTTCGAGGAATTTTGTGAACATTGCAACTATTATTTCTGCTTCTTCGGGAACAATTTTCGGTTTGCCGTCTTCTCCTTTTCTGTATCCGAAAATATTGCCGTACATCATCGGCACCTTTCCGATTTTGTATCCCTTTCTTCTGCCATCCTTAACATTATTGCTTATAGACTCGCTCTCTGCCTGAGAGAACATTGCATAAAGTTGCAATATCATCTCACTGTTAATTTCGGCGGTATTGATTTTCTCTTTTTCGAATATCACCGCTACCCCTATGTCTTTCAACATTCTGACATATTGCAGGGTATCCAGTGTATTTCGGGCAAATCTCGATGTGGATTTTGTCAGTATTAAGTCTATCTTGCCTTCCTTGCACATTTCCATCATTTCAAGGAATTCTTTTCGCTTTGCTGTTGATGTCGCACTCAGTCCTTCATCGGCAAATATTTTTACGAATTTCCAATTTGGATTTTCTTTTATGTATTTCGTGTAGTATTCGATTTGGGTTTTATAGCTTGTCTGCTGTTCCTCATGGTCTGTACTCACTCTGCAATACGCCGCCACCCTCAAATTTTTTCTCTCTGCAACTTTCAGTGTTTTCTGCACCGTTGCAGGAATAATTTCAACCGTGGTTTCCGGCATTGCCGTTCTTGGCTGATACGCTACCGATTGCATCATTTGCGTTCACCTCCCGATACTTTGTATCCGTTAATAAGTTCTATTTCAACTGTTCCGTTTGATAAGTACGCTATCCTTTTCACTGTATCTTCAAGCAACTTCGAATCCGGAGTTTCCGACTTCGGATGTATGCTCAGCTCTTTTTTTATTCTTTCATCTATGGCAGAGTAATCGCATTCCGGCGCATTATTAAATCTTGCCTCTGCAAGTTCGGTAATTTTCTGCACTGCTTTTTCAATGTCCACCGTCATTTTCTCCATATCATCGGCAAGCTCACTTTCAAGCCTTTTTATTTCTATACCATATTCCGATGTGGTTTCGTTCACGCCCTCAATTTTCTTATAGTTATCCATAAGGTCATTTAATACTTTTGACACTGCCAAATTTAATTTATCCTCACTCACGGAGGTTTTACTCTCATCGCATAATTCATTTGAACACTTGCGATAACTAATGATTCCATTCCTATTATATCGTCCGCCGGTATATCTCAGAAGGCTCGCCCCGCACCTGCCGCACACAAGATGCTCCCGATAAAAATCGAGCAATGCTTTTCTCGTCTCGCCGGGCGCCGTGAATTTGCTAAGCCTGATTTTTTCGGCAGCATTAAAGGTGTCGTCTGCTATTATCTGTGGAAATCCTTTCTCTCCGATATACCGCCGGTTCTCTATCACTCTTTTTATCATATTCTTATTCCACAGTCTGCCGTCATTATTGTATGGCGCACCGGTCTCATTCATTCTGTCGGAAATTTCCGCAAATGATTTTCCGTTAATATATAATCCGAAGATGTTTTCAATTATCTTCTTTTCCTGTTCTATTACCGAATATCTGCCGTCGGTTATTTCATAACCAAATGCCACATACTTGTTTGCCATAATCACACCTCCGCGTCTACAGTTATTTTCATTCCGTTTATCATCACGAATGTCAGCATACTTCTTTGGGCAATTATTTTTTCAACCATTGCCTCGAATACACTATTATCAAACTTGTTGATTGTCCCTTTTTTATCTATTAAGGCAATGAGTGCGGTTGTATTTTTTATAGCTTCATCACACACGTCCCTCCCCATAAGGCTCTTTTTTTCTTTTGTCAGTTCTGATATTTTTGCATTGATTTCATTTAATTTTTCATAATAAAAAGCAGATTCTATGTAGCCCCGTGTTTGCAGTTTGTTGATTACAAGAATCTGCTTCGTTAGTTTTGCAATTTCTTCCGATATATCATAAATCTCGTGTTTACTGCTTATTTTATGTTCTTTCAGCAGTTTTAGCTCATTAAGCATTTTCACAAGTATTGTTTCCTTATTTTTTACCAACCGATTATACACCTTTACAAAGGTTTTATATATTTTATATTCTGCAATTCGCACATTATGGCATTACGCAGAGCTTATATCATGTGTTCTGCACACCCAATGCGGATTCTGTGATGTTTTTCTTTTGTATATGCTCCCGCATTCAGCACAGTACACCTTTTTGCTTAACAAATATTCTGTTTTTTCATTGCATTCCTTACCGTGATATACTAACGCCTGTTTTTTAAGCAACGCATTTACCTTATCAAATAATTCCGCCGATACAATTGGCGGATTTGCA
>CAKSGG010000289.1 GCA_934454215.1 uncultured Clostridia bacterium | reverse complement strand
CGGGAGAATACAGATTATAATTTACCGCACAAACGTCCGTTATATCTTTATACATTGCTGCATCCGCACGTTTTTCTCCGTCAATATAAAATGAATACTCACTCTTATCGGGCTTCACTAAAAGCTGCATATTGCACCACTCTCCGCTTTTGCTTTTATATCCCGACAAAACATCGAGAGATGTTTCGTTTGTTACGTTATTATATACAACTTCTCCCCGTCTTTCACGAATCTCAATCATTTTTCCGCATGAACTTTCAAGAAACGGCGCTTGAAAATGTCTTGTATGATTATCGGGGTAGATATATTTTACGTTATTTGAAAATACGAAAGGTTCCGAAACTGATTTTATGTATCTTTTAAATGAAGCGTTACTGCTGCCATTCGGTTTCATTACAATTGATTTCCCTTTATCGGTATATTCCGCACCTATATCTCCGTTTTTTACATACCAATTTAAAAAACCGTCATTTTCACCGTTATCGGCAAATATCAAAGATTCCGCCGGAGGTGTATCCTGCAATATAAATTTATAAACGTTATCTCTCATATTCACTTTCAGCTTGCCGTCCGCTGTTAATTCTGCGGTAAACTCGGTATTTGCCCTCAAAGAACCCGTTAATTCTTCTTCCGTCAAGCCTAACGGTATGTTTGTTACAGTCATATTTTCCGCATTAATATCGTAAAAATCGGATTTCAAAAAAGAAATATCAATTTCGGGAAACGTATATTTCCTGACAGTATTTCCCGACACATCTGTAACAATCATATAATCTCCGTATTTTACTTCACCCGTACGCAAAAGTCCGTTTGATGTAAATATTGTTGCGGAAGCATTTGATGATATATCAATCAGTGAAACAAGCTCGCTTGCCGTTATCTTATGTGGCAGCGAGGTTATAACCGTATCACCTATTTTAACAAAGTCAGAGCTTATCACCGCATTTGTGTTTTCTTCTCCCTCGCAAAAGCTGCGCACAAAAACATCTGCATTTATGCTTTTAAATTCCGTATTTCCTGGCTTAAATCCGCACTCTCCGCTGAATATGCTATGCCCGTCCATAACGATATTAAATTTATGATTTTCAATATCCGCCGTAATATACCAGCTTGATTTCTCTTTACACATTGCAAATGCTGCGGCGGAATTATTTACAAACACCAATCCGTTTTCCGTTTTTATGCTGATTTCACCGTTTAAATTTTTTATTGTTATCTGCCAGTCCTCTGCCGAGGTCACATCAAAATCGGCTTTTAATATTTTTATTAAAGGAAAGGCGCTTATTAAAGCGCCCTCCTCAATTGCCATAGCCAAAAATGATATGTAAAGCAGCATTATCGCAGATAATATTACCGCTGTTATTCTTTTCATATCAGTCTCCTTATTTTAACTTCATATATGCTTCACTTTCCTTTGCTGACGTACTGTATACAACAAATGAAGCATAACCCTGTTCTGTAATTTTTGCTAAAGGCTCTGTTATTGTTCTGACATTTCCGCTTACAGAATAATTAATTGAATCCGTAACGTCAATTATATTATGTCCGTCAACGTTTAAAATTGCCCTCGGTCCTTTTTCCGTATCTGTAATTCCGACGCTTACCTTATGGTTTTTACCGGGAGTAAAATAAGTATTCGGAACATTGTCAACTATAAATGTATTTGTATCATTTACCCTCTTTTGCAGTTCAATACTGTCGGATTTAACGATGAAATAATACGAATTTATTCCGTTTTCCCGCCACGGTATAACAGTCGGATCGCCTATTCTGAATGCCATTGAAATAAATGTATCTGTATTCCATTCACACTCAAATTCAAGCATTGTGTTATTTTCAAGTTTCTTACTCTTTAGTCCAAGAACACAATTCTTTCCGCTCAGCGAATCCTGACCAAACCGTATTTCCTTTCCGTTATTTTCATAACGAGCGGTTGTATCGGCTGTCCAATTGCCGGTATCACCGATAAATTCACTAAGCTTTACCATTTTTGCATTTTCAGGAATTTTCTCATCACCGCCCGCAAGATTTACATTGTAAATATATGCTGTCTTTGCCGCATCGCTGTAAATATTCAAAATCCCCATATCCTCAAAAATGCTGAACGGTACATACAATTCTCCGTTTTCTTCGTATGCGTTTCTAATCATCGTTATTTCTTTGCCGTTAAGTTTTGCTGCCATACTGTTCGGAGAAAACTCAATTTCAAAACCGTCCTTTGTGAATTTATAACCGCTTTGAGTATATCCCATTTTTGCCAGAATTTCGTTTGCGGGCATAATTAAAATTCCCATATCGGTTTTACATTGGTTTTTCAATTCAAGTATTTTGTCATTATAGAATATCTTTACAGGTCTGTCCGACAAGCTTACATTTACAGCCTCCCACTCAGATTTATCTGTATATACGTTTAATTTTGTTTCAATGGTTTTACCTTTAAACGTTACCAGTGCAGTAATCGTTCCGTGACCGTTCTTCATTGCATAAATTGTACCGTTTTCACTCACCGACACATCTGATGAATCGGATTTGTATTTTACATTAAGTAATTTATCTTCAATAACATTCCCTTCAATGTCTCTTGCGGTTATATAAGCAGAAACAAAATCACCGCTCGGAAGATAAATATTCGCTTGATTTGATTCTGATGTATCGGTTTTTATAAACACACGTTCAAGCTCTTTGTTTTTCCTAAAGCAGAAATCCTTACCCGTACCCATAAGACTGTAATCAATATCTCCATCAATATACGTATTTATATAATTGCTCTGATTCTTTATTCTGAAATCCTTATTTTCCTTGTCCATGAATAACGACTCGCTGCTATTATTTGATACGTTATTATACGTCATTGAAACTTTAGGTTTTGTTACGCTGAAATCATTGCTGTTTTCCCACAGGTTGTTATATGCGTCCGAGCCAACGGGTTCTGTAGGATTATAATTATATTCAAGTACACTCATTTTAGGAATACTCTTCTTCCATATTTTCCCGTTATACGGAATCATACGCAGAGAATCATATGTACTCATAAATGCGGCGTTGGTTGCGGCGCCGATAATACCTACTCCCTTTTTCATGTCCGACATTATGTTGCCGGATATCTTATTTTCCCGTCCGCAGTTCGACTGTATTCCATAAACCGTGTCATACATGATATTACCGTACGTTGTTGTATGAGATGTTGAATTATCGTAGTATACCGCAACATTTCCGCCCGCTCCGACTTCCGGATGAGGGCTCATATTTTCAAAGTAATTGCCTATTACTGCGGTGTTAGCTGTATACCACGAATTTGCCATATAAATACACCCTGCGTCACCTGACATATAACACATATTTGAAAAGCTGTTGTTTTTTATATAGTGATTTGAGCCGAAAACATAAATGCCCATATGGTAACCGTCTCTAAAGCTGTTTCTGTAAATATAGTTTCCCGCACCTCTGCAAAGAATTGCTCCCGAATATGTTTTTCTTCTTGTTCCGTGTTCCCGAAAACTTGAATTTATAACGAAGTTTCCGCTTGAAGTCAGATTATAATAATTTCCGCCCTCCAGCATTACGCCGTGTGCTCCTGTCTGATAAATGCCGCACCCATATAATCCGCTGTTTACACACGCTCTTTGCAAAACTCCGTATGTCCCGATTCC
>CAKSGG010000288.1 GCA_934454215.1 uncultured Clostridia bacterium | reverse complement strand
CAGTCGCGGGGGCTCAAAGGATAAAAACAGGCATTTTCAAAGGTGAGAGAACTTCTCATTTCAGACAAATCAGAAAGGCAGCGGAATGGTTCCTTTACAGGGGAAGCGTTCTGGCTGTCTTTTTTGCTGCATTCGCTATATAAAAAGATTTTGTGAATTTATAAAACAAAAAGTTGCAATCAAACCTGGACTATGATAATATAAAAAGAGATGTATTTTAAACAAAAAGAACTTTGCGCGAAACGGTAAAGCACGCAAAATGAAAGGAAAAGGAACTTATGGGGAACTTAAAAGATACTTTTCCCAAGAATGTAACTGTGGTACAATAATTATAGAAAGCGAGGGTACGATTACGTCAAACACAGAGATTCCAAAACCGGATATCGTATTAAAAGAATTCTGGAGAAAAAACGAACATTTCGCGGATCTGTTTAATGCGTTTCTGTTTGAAGGACAACAGGTACTGAAGGCTGGAGATTTAGAGGAAACGGATACCGATATTTCCGGCATATTAAAAAGAAACGATCTGGGAAAAGCGTATCAAAAATCACTGGATGTTGTAAAGAAAACGGCGCATGGTGTTGATTTTGTTATTTTAGGTCTGGAAAATCAGGAGAAGATCCATTACGCGATGCCATTGAGAATCTTACAGGGCGATGTGATGCTCTATCTTCAGGAATGCAAAGATATTCAAAAGATAAATGGGGAACAAAATCAATATTCTTCAGCGGATGAATATCTATCCAGATTTAAGAAGACAGACCGGCTTCATCCTGTAATTACATTATGTGTGTACTATGGGGAAAAAGACTGGGATGGACCAAGATGTCTGACAGATATGCTGAAAATTCCGGAAGGCTATAGAACGTTTGTGTCTGACTATAAAATGAATTTACTGGAAATCCGTAAAAGTGACCAGCTACTCTTTTCAGATCCGGATGTAGAAAACGCATTTCGGTTGGTGCGGATGATTTACAACCGCCAGTTTTCTGAAATCAACCAGCTTTATCAAAATTTTGAGATGAACCCGGAAATAGGTTTGCTGGTAGGCAGTGTTACAAAGACACCCAAAATCGCAAAACAGGCAGCCGCTATAAAGGCAGAAGGGGGGAGGTTTAATATGTGTACAGCCATGAAAGAATTAGAACAGGAATTGAAGCAAGAGGGAAAACGTGAAGGAAAGCGTGAAGGAATGATATTAAAATTAATCAGCCTAGTCATGCGCAAGGTCGCGAAAGGCTACACCCCTGCCCAGACCGCAGACATGCTGGAAGAAGATCCGGTGCTGATCCAGCGTATCTATGATGCCATCGAGCAAACCGCCCCGGAGCACGACATGGAAAAGATCTGTGAGCTTCTCGCAGCGGATTCGAAAGAATAAACAGAAGCTACAAATGGACAAAAAGACAGCTGGCAGGTATCCGTCCCGCGGAAACTTCCCGGCTGTCTTTTTGTGTATCTGTACCTGATTTTGGTCGGAAGTGCTCACAGATTTTTCGCATCACATCGGGGTCAGAAATCTTGCACAGCACCTTTTTTTGTGATACTATGACAAGGTCGTTTTAAGTGTATTTAAAAATTGGATAAAACATCAAATAAATAAATATAATTCAACTATGCGTGACAGAAAAAGGAAGCAAAACAGGTGATCGGATGACAGACGAAAGAAAAGACCGGACGGAGGCCATGGAGCAGCTGCCGCCGGAGGAGCTTGCGAAGGAAATTGAAAAGAATAAAAGGAAAGTGGCACGGAACATCGTATTCATCATGGCGGCGATAGTGGCCTTTATCGCGATCTGCATCGCCTGGTTCGTCAGCAACAACCGGGTAAACGGAACGCTTGGGAGTATCAGTGCAGATATGCGAAGCGTTGAGTTGAGAACCTATGGCAAGGCAGGAATACACGATGATCTTTTGAAAAAAATCACTAAATCTGAATCAGAGAACTTCTGGTATGAATTGAGAGATGCAGTGAACGAATTTTTTGAGACATCTTCTGATAAATATGCGATAAACTGGCTGTTAAATGACACAAGTAATGTGGGCAATTATAGTGAAAAAACACCTGATGGAGGCTGGGAAACATATTGGGAAAACCCGTCGGAAGGAGTGGATCGTCAGGACAAAGCGATTGAGCCTGGTTCCTCCGGAAGCCTTACATTTTATGTAGTTCCGAAATATGACGGTAAGGTAGAATTGAACTTGAATCTGAGTCTGATCCCTTATAAAAAAGAAGGAGATCAATTCAAAGAGATCACAGAAGAAAATGATAAGACTTCAAAGAACTTTATAGATGGTCATATTTTGTTTTTCCTTGAAAAAGGAACCGATCAGAAAGAAATCCGATGGATCAAAGACGGTACGTTTAAGATAGAGATAGAAAATGCAAAGAAAAATGAGGAGTACGGTTATACGTTATACTGGTGCTGGCCGCAGAGTTTTGGGGAGGCAGTTCTGAAATCAGATGATAGCTACTTAAATAGAAGAAAGCCACTTTTTTCTGAATTTACAAACGGTGAGGAAATGAGAAAGACTATTCTGCAAACCGATGACTGGTCAATGGTGAAAAAGCCGGAGCGGTATTTTTACAGTAATCTGACAAAGACCCCACTAGACTCTAATCAGAAAGAATTAGATGAAATTACGAATATGTATAATCAGTCTTCAGAAAAATTTAGCACATCAGCAAAAAATGCATTTGTTGACTTGAGCTCTTACTACAATCAGGCAGACCAGTATATTGGCAGTCATGTGGACTGCGTCAGAGTGCGGCTGACAGTTGAATAAAGGAAGAAGCGTTTATGGAGAATCAGATACATAATATGGATAATATGGATAATCACAAGAGTAAGAAGAATAACAAGGCCAGAAAACTGTATATCAGTTCAGTGATTGCTTTGATTCTGGCTCTGATCGCCCTGATCGGGGTGACGCTTTCCTGGTTTTTTTACAGGAGAGAGCTGGACACCCTGACCTGGATCAAAACGCCAGTCCGTCTGGATATCAGAAGCGGAAACAATCATGATATTGCCTATCTGGATCTTGGATCCATTGATGCAGATACACCAGATAGAACAATAGAACGAGTGTTTTGTGTATATGGAGAACCGGTGGATATCTATTCTCTGCAGCTCGCCTATACGACGAATATTGCTTTTTATTATGATATCTACCGGGCAAGCTACGATCCAGACGATGGAAAGGTTGTCTTTACGTATACGGACAAAGATGGGGATCATACGGAGAAATTCAGCTATGAAGAATCTGCGAAAGTGATTGCGGCAAAGCCGCTTAATAAAATGGATGAAACCGAACTGGCTGCTCACCAGAACCATACGTTAAGTTATGGCGATGACAAGGGGCTTAATCCTGTGCCTACGAGTAAGGTGCAGAGCAATGCAGAGCCGTTGTACTGGCTGGCTAGTGAAAACAGGCTGAATGTGATGAGGCCTCAGAATGTGCTGACAAATACAACAACGAATTCAGCCTATTTCTGCGATTATTATGTACTGAAAATTCACTGGGATGAAGACACCGTTATAAACGATAAGGAAACAGATATGATTTACCTGACTGTGAGCCGATAACGTGGAGGGGTATTAGATTGAAGAAAATGAAACTATTAACGGTTATTTATTTTGTACTCGCCGC
>CAKSGG010000287.1 GCA_934454215.1 uncultured Clostridia bacterium | reverse complement strand
GTATATTGCTTAAAAATTTAATATTAATGCCATAGGTACTCTTTTTTTGTGCTGTCTGTATAAACTGGGGCACTTCAGACACGGCAGTCCCCTTTTTCCTTTATAACAGCGCTTTCGCTTTTAATATTGCAATTGCTGTCTTGCAGTCAATTATCTCATTTCTCATGACCATGTCATATAAATCGTCAAGCTTGTATTTCTTAACATTCAAAAATTCCTGTTCGTCCAAATGCTGTCCCTGCCACGTCAAATCCTTTGCCAGATACAGCGACAGCTTTTCCTGACAGTATGCGGGCGTTGCAAAATACGAACCCAAGTATATAAATTCTCCGCCCGAATATCCCGTTTCCTCTATCAGCTCACGCTTGCCGCACTCCAACGGGTCTTCGCCCTTTTCAAGCTTTCCCGCCGGAATTTCAAGCATTACGCACTGCGCCGCCGAACGGTACTGCGAAACCATGAAAACTTCACCGTCCGCCGTTATCGGGATTACTCCGACGCCGCCGTGATGCTCCACTATTTCACGCTTTGCAATTGACGAATCGGGCATTTCAACATCGTCTACACGAATGTTTATCACCTTTCCGTCATATATCCTGTCAGTCTTTATTATCTTTTCCTTTAAATCCATTCTTAAATCCTCTCCAAACCTTGCGAAAATCTCTCAATTGCGGGCGAAACATGAATCATAGCCTTTAATTCATTGTATTCTTCAAGCGCCTTTTTGCTTTTGTTTCCCGTATAAACCGAACGAATCATAATATTTTTCGGCGTTTCCAGCGGTGAAATGTATTCAACCATAGAAACCTTGTACCCCATTGCCTCCAGATACGCCGCACGCAGTCCGTCCGTGAGCGTATCGGCAAGACGTGCTTTCAGTATTCCGTATTTTGTGATTGCCTTGAACGGTTCATACGAATACTGCTTTAAAATATCCTTGTGACAACACGGAACGCATACAATCGCTCTCGCCTTTGAACGTATTCCCAAGCCCATTGCCATGTCCGTCGCCGTGTCGCACGCATGGAGCGATATAACCAAATCAATCCGCCCCTGCGGTGTGTAGCTGTTTAAATCCGCCCGAATAAATTCCATGTTGTTATAACCCAAATTCTTCGCCGTGCGCTTTGACGCATTGATTACCGTCTCAGAATAGTCAACGCCGATAAAACGGCACTTTTTCTTTAAAATTTCACGCAGATAAAAATTCAGCACAAACGACAAATAACTCTTTCCGCACGCCGCATCAAGTATTACATATTCGTCACGGTCTCCCGTTTCCTTTAACACTCCCTGCATAAGCTCGACAAAATAATCAATCTGATTGTATTTTCTGATTTTGTCATTTTTAATTTTTCCGTTTTTTGCAAGAATATTAATCTCCGTCAGCAAATCCTTTGCCAGTGCGGGATTTACGACATACTCACGTCCCGTCTGCACAACGCTTGACGCCGCCTGTTCCTCAACCGAATCTTCATGGTGCATTTTTACGTTCCTGTCGTCGGCGTCAATTATAATTTTTGCACCCCGTTCGGAATAAATTATCCTTGCGCTGTCGTATTTCGATGCCTCGGCACAGATTATTTCCGTTATTTCCGCCGCTGAAACGCTTTTCCGCACTGCCTGATAATCAAGCGTCATGCTGTTGTCTATGACCGCCCTGAACAGCTTTGCGCCCGACTTAAATTCTACCGTTATATTATTGAAAAAATCTCTGTTTTCATTCATTCTCGATACTATCCCCGAAAGAAAAAACGAGATTTTGCCCGTTGTTTTTTTATTCATCTATATCACCGTTTTATAAATTGATTTCAAGCCTGCGCCCCGTCGGCTCGTACTGCCTGTATTTTACGCCCACCATGTCAAACATCTTCTTTGAGGCGGTGTTATCGGCATAGCCGTTATATTTGTCGGACATATAAACAAGCTCTTTTATGCCGCTCTGAATAATCGCCTTTGCGCACTCGTTGCACGGGAACAGCGTAACATATAAAATCGCACCCATCGGCGGAATTTTACTGTTTAAGATTGCGTTAAGCTCCGCATGGCACACATACATATATTTTGTGTCGAGAGCCTCGCCGTCTCTGCCCCACGGCATACAGTCATCGGCACACCCTGTCGGCATTCCGTTATAGCCAAGCGAAAGAATCTTGTTGTTTTCGTCAACTATGCAAGCGCCCACCTGCGTGCTTGCGTCCTTTGAACGCTGTGCCGAAAGCAGTGCTATTCCCATAAAATATTCGTCCCATGATATGTAGTCTTGTCTTTTCATAATGACCCTCCGTTCCGATTGTTTATTAAAAATATTTTATCATTTCAGCCGTTCAATGTCAATATTTTTATGAAATTTCACAGTATAAATATTCAATTTATGAATAAAAAAGAAAAAATGTAATAATTTCTTTCAAAATGTCTTTACATTCGTAAAAAAAAGGTATATAATAATCTTAACATGAAGAACTTTATGTTAATTAAGCCCGTATTCGGCGGATTGGAGAGGATTAAAATGGAAATTAAAATTACGAAAACAACTCACCCGAAGCAAAAGCCCGACCAGTCGAAGCTTGGTTTCGGCATCTATTACACAGACCATATGTTTATTATGAATTACGACGAGGGAGAGGGCTGGCATGACCCGAGAATCGTTCCTTACGCTCCGTTTGAGCTTGACCCTGCGGCAATGGTTCTTCACTATGCCCAGGAGGTTTTTGAAGGTTTAAAGGCTTACCGTACAGCAGACGGAAGTATACAGCTTTTCCGCCCCGAAAAGAATATGGCAAGACTTAACGTTTCATGCGACCGTATTTGTATACCGAAAATCGACGAGGAATTTGCTCTCAAAGCAATTAAAACACTTGTTGACATAGACAGAGACTGGGTTCCGTCAAGAGAGGGAACATCGCTTTATATAAGACCGTATATTTTCGCAACAGACGCTCATGTAGGCGTTCATGCGGCTAAGCACCTTACGTTTGCGATAATTCTTTCGCCTGTAGGCGCATATTATCCAAACGGCATAGAACCTGTAAAAATATACGTTGAACAAAAATATGTGCGTGCCGTTATAGGCGGAACGGGCTTTACAAAGGCAGGCGCAAACTACGCAATTTCTCTGAAAGGTCAGGAAGAGGCAGAGGAGCAGGGATATATCCAGACTTTATGGCTTGACGGCGTTGAGAGAAAATATATTGAAGAAGTAGGCTCGATGAACGTATTTTTCAAGATTGACGGCGAGGTTGTAACTCCGTCGCTTGTAGGCTCGATTTTGGGCGGTATTACAAGAATGTCGATTATCGAACTGCTGCGTTCAAAGGGATATAAGGTATCGGAGCGCAGACTGTCAATCAACGAGCTTGTTGACGCTTTTAAGACAGGCAAGCTTGAAGAGGCATGGGGAACGGGAACGGCTGCCGTTATATCGCCTATCGGCGAACTGAAATACGGCGATTTGGTAATGCCCGTAAACAACGGCGAAATCGGCGAGGTTTCACAGATGCTTTACGATACGCTGACAGGAATCCAGTGGGGTAAAATCGAAGATACATTCGGCTGGACGCAGAAAGTGGAATAATAAAATGAAGTGCCCCAGTTTATACAGACAGCACAAAAAAAGAGTGCCTATGGCATTAATATTAAATTTTTAAGCAAT